>CAOMHR010000060.1:0-2216 GCA_948482865.1 Christensenellaceae bacterium | reverse complement strand
CGGTAATTACAGCCGTGACGGGATATTACCGCATTTCGAAAAACGACATCTTAGGCAAGAGCAAGAAGAAAGAAATAGTTATACCCAGACAAATTTGCTGCTATCTGATGTGCGAGCTTTTGTCCCTTCCGCTTGTGTCTATAGGAAACGAGCTGGGCGGCCGCGACCACACCACCATTTTATATTCGCGCGACAAAGTTGACGAAATGCTGCGCGTGAACGACAAAATAGCAAAAGACGTAGACGACATTAAAAACATAATTTTAAAAAAATAAAGCTATTGCCCGATTGATATCGGGCAATAAAAATATATCGGGATATGAAGAATTTTTCAGAAGGAAAATTTGATATTTGCGTTATAGGCGCGGGTCACGCAGGTTGCGAAGCCGCGCTTGTCTGCGCACGGTTAAATCTTAAAACCTGTATGCTTACGCTAAATCTGGACAGCATAGCGTTTCTGGCGTGCAACCCTTCCATAGGCGGCACGGGCAAGGGTCATCTGGTGCGCGAGATTGACGCGCTGGGCGGCGAAATGGGCGTCAACGCCGACAAGACCGCCATTCAGATGCGTATGCTGAACGAAGGCAAGGGCGAAGCTGTGCAATCCTTACGTTGCCAGTGCGACAAAAACGCCTATCACCGCGAAATGAAGCGCACAATAGAAAACACCCCCAACCTGCGCATAATTCAGGGCGAAGCTGCAAAAATTCTGACCGGAAACGGCAAGGTCACGGGTGTTCTGACTACCTACGGCGGCGTCATAGAAGCGGACGCCGTAATAGTTGCGACAGGCGTTTATCTTAACGCTGAAACCGTAACGGGCGAAGTGCGTGCAAAGAGCGGACCTTCGGGATTTGCCCCCGCCACCGAACTTACGAAAAATTTAATCGAACTCGGTTTTAAAATAAGACGGTTCAAAACTGGTACGCCCGCAAGACTTGACGGGCGCACGGTCGACTTTACAAAGTGTACCGTACAGGAAGGAGAAAGCAACGTGCCGTCGTTTTCGTTTTTAAACGACAGCCCCGCAAAAAATACTGCGGTATGCCACCTTACCTATACCAACGCGCTGACGCACGAAACAATTTTAAAAAATCTTGACAGCTCTCCCCTTTACAACGGCGATATAAAGTCGTCCGGCCCCAGATACTGCCCTTCTATCGAAACCAAAGTAGTGCGCTTTGCGGACAAACAGCGGCACCAGATTTTTTTGGAACCCGAAGGGTCGGACACCAACGAAATTTACGTTCAGGGAATGTCTTCTTCAATGCCGCACGAAGTGCAAAGGGAAATGTACCGTTCCGTTGAAGGGCTTGAAAACTGCGACATAATGCGCTATGCCTATGCAATTGAGTACGACTGTATAGATTCGCTCGATTTATACCCCACGCTCGAATATAAAAACGTTGAAGGGCTGTATTCCGCGGGACAGATAAACGGAACTTCTGGCTATGAAGAAGCCGCGGCTCAGGGGCTTATGGCAGGAATAAACGCGGCGTTTAAAATACAGAAAAAGCCCCCCTTTGTACTGGGGCGCGACGAAGCGTATATAGGCGTTCTCATAGACGACCTTACGACCAAAGGCACGGAAGAGCCGTACCGTATTATGACTTCGCGCGCGGAATACAGAATAAATTTAAGGCAGGATACCGCGGATTTCAGACTGACCCCGAAAATTGCGGACACCCCCCTTTACACGCCGCAAAGAAAGAAATCTTTCGAAAACCGTAAAAAGGCATTCGAAGCCGCGCTTGACGCGCTTAACAGCCGCATAGCGGACAGAGCAGCCGCACAGCGGTTTATGGCTGAGTTCAACGTCGACGGAGCGCCGCCTTTGACCTACGCGGACCTTATACGGCGCGGCGCGGATATCAACGGTATTTGCAGCCACTTCCGCATACTGGACAAAATTTCGGAAGAGATATTGAAGTCCGCCGAAGCGACGATAAAATACGAAGGATATTTAAAGAAAAACGCGCAGCAGATTGAAAAGGCGAAAAAATTAGAAGAGCGTCTTCTTCCGCCCGATATCGACTATGACGAAATCAAGGGCTTGCGGCTGGAAGCGCGCGAACAGCTTAAACGCGTAAAACCGCTCACTCTCGGTCAGGCGGGCAGAATTTACGGCGTAAACCCCGCAGACGTAACCGTGCTTATAGTCTGGCTTGCCACAAGGAAAAACTAAATCATAACTACGCGTGGACACGCGTAGTTTG
>CAOMHR010000059.1 GCA_948482865.1 Christensenellaceae bacterium | reverse complement strand
GTTCACTGCAACGGCGGCATTGAAAACTGCGCAGATAAGTTCGAGTACAAAGGCAACCCCACCTGCGCTTCGGTAAACTCGCTGCTCGGCGGAAACAAGGCTTGCTCTTACGCCTGTCTCGGCTGCGGCGACTGCAAAGCGGTCTGCCCCGAAAATGCAATTGAAATTACGGGAAGGCTTTCGCAGGTAGACCCCGACAGGTGCGTGTCCTGCGGAGCTTGCATAACCGCCTGCCCCAAAGACATAATCGACCGTATCCCCGCTTCTGCGCCGGTATACGTAGCCTGCTCGTCAAAGTGCAAAGGCAAAGAAGTTACGGGCGCTTGCAAAGTAGGTTGTATCGCCTGCGGCATATGCGCAAAGAGCTGCCCCCACGGCGCGATAACAATGCAGGACAATCTGCCGATTATCGATTACTCGAAATGCACGGGCTGCCTTACCTGCGTTGAAAAATGCCCCAGACACATCATTATCAGCCGCAAAGTCAAAGCGGAAGAAACTCCCGAAAACGACGTACAGGAAGCATAATCACAAAAAAACGCACCGCACATGCGGTGTATTACACAGAATTAAATCAAGGGCGGTAAAACCGCCCTTGATTTTTTATTACGGTTATGCTAAAATGAAACTACAATAGACAGTAATTTAACTGAGTAAATTTAATTATAAAAGTGCTTGCGGCATTCCGAAGAGATGTCCACAACAAAACAACACGGAGCAGTTATGGCTAAAAAGCGTAAATTATCAAAAAAAGGAAAAATCAAGTTATTCATTAGTATTTTCTTGATTGTTTTAATCGGAATATGTTTTGGCTTAGGCGTAATGTACGGCGTTTCACAAGATTGGATAGGCTTTGCTATTTATCTTTCCGTTGCAGTTGTTTTGAGTATTATAGAAATACCCCTATTTTATCACGGTACAATTTATGAATGCCCTGAATGCGGACATAAGTTTAAAGCTAATCCGTATAAAGTTTTTTTTACAAACGGAATTTTAGGCATTTTGGATTTTGATGGCAGCGAAAACAAATACGCAAAGTTAAAATGTCCTGATTGTAAACATAAGGATTGGTGCAAAAAACATTACGATTAGTCAAAGAAAGAATAAATCTACGGCATTTTGTAACGGATGAACGATAAATTTTAATTCATTTTTATAATCTTTAATAAAAACAGCGCACTATACTTCATAAACGAAGATAGTGCGCTGTTTCTTTGCCAACAAGGAAATCTTTATAACAGATACCCTTACGCGGTGCGTTTTTTTATTACATTATTATTAATCCGTCGTCTCTGGTTATAAACGGTTCAATCCTTACGCGGTGCGGACTGCAATAAATGAAGTCGCTGTTGTCGTTCATTACAGGGAAATACAGACACTGTTTGCCCTTGCAGTTTGCTTCAACCATTTTTACGGTCTTCTGCTTTTTATCAATTTCAAAGACGTTCTTCTCATCTCCGTCGGTTACGGTAACTTTTATAATGCCGCTCTCTTCTTCCGCCTGAACAATTGCGCTCTTTATTCCGTCGTCCGCGCTTGCGGTTACGTCAAACTCGTATTCGAAAACAAGCTCCGAATTTACGTAAACTTTAATGCCCGTGAGCGGGTCGCTATTGCGGGTTGCAAAAATCACGATAAACAGAACGGCGACGGTAAGCGCTATTACGCCGTAAATAATAAGGTCGAAAATTTTAAAACCTTTGTCTTTTTTAACTTGTTCAATTTTTTTAAGCGACATATTTACTCACAGGCAAAAACAACCTTTCTGTCAGACAGTTTGTCCTTTATAAATTCCTGCGCCTTTTCCTTTCCCATTGCCATAATTGCGGTTGTATATGCGTCGTCTTCGGCTGCGCTGCCGCCCACCACAGAAACGGACATTATCCCTGTCTGCACGGGTTTGCCCGTCGTGGGGTCTATTATGTGGCAGTATCTTGTTCCGTCTATTATATAATACTGGTTGTTATCGCCGCTGGTGGAAAGTTTCGTGTTGCGTACGGGAGTTGTGAAATAATAATCGTTTGCAAGCGTGCGCGGGTTTTTAAACGCAACCGTATACGCGCCGCCGTTCACAAAACTTTTGAACATCATACTGCTGAAACCGAAGTTGAAATAGCCGTAATTATATCCGTATTCGTCAAAAATTTCTTCAGCCCTGTCAACCGCATAACCCTTGCCTATTCCGCCCAAGTCGATTTTCATTGAAAGGGTTTCGCCGCCGACGTTAACGGTGTATTCGGGCTTTGTTACGTAGTATTTACCTTCTTCCGTATAAACAGTCAAATCCGCAAAATGGTTTGCAAGGTCGGTATACTTAGCTACGTCTTCGTCCTTGGGCAAGTCGGAAAGTTTTTCGGGATAGGACTGCGCCGCGCCGAAGCCGTAAGCGTGTATATTGTAATACAGCGCGGGGTTATAGTAACCTTCCGTTTCGCTATACAAATTTTTTGCTATTTCCAGAATCTCGTAACCGGTGCGGGTAATTTCAATCGTATCGCCCGCGGCGGCAGTGTTGAATTTGTTTATATCCGAATAGGTGACCGCCGTTGAAATGGCGTTGTCAAACCGCTTCATTTCGTCAACTATTTTGCGGCAAAATTCAGAAAACCTGCTCTTTTCGCCTTCCTTTGAAAAATCGTAAGAAACGTTTAAATTTATATCGGTCAGCATTGCCGTAAAGCGGTATCCCATCGTAGTGTAGTTTGAAACGTCTTCTTCGGGATACTCAACTTCGGGCGGGGTATAACCTTCAATAATTCCGCCGAGTACAAAATTTTTGTCCGCGACTTCAAACCCGTCCGACGGAACGTTGGTATAAAAATAATAAGTAGTCTCCGTTTTACAGCCTGCGCACAAAATCAATGTAAAGCACGCCAAAGCCAAAAACAGTCTTTTGAAATGTTTCATACCGATATTATATATGAAAAAAAATTAAATGGCAACAAAAAAACCCGCTTTAAAAAGCGGGTTGTATTTGTATTTGATTACTTGGTGAGAGCGTCCTGAACAGCGAGCATAAGTCTGCCGCTACCCTGCGTTGCACCTGATATAAGTAAACTGCTCTGAAGAAGTTCCGCATTGTAGCCGCCCTTGGTTTCATAGGGCTGTCCAACGCCGTCATAATAAACGGTGATATCTTTAATATCGGTAACAGACCAGCCTACGTACTGCTGTAACAGCCAATTTTCGTAGGTGTTCCATTTTTTAACGTCGTTTTCGGTCCAGCCGTAGTCGGGATTAGCGCCGCTTACGACAACCCACTCGGTGTCTTTCTGTATTTCTTTTGCGTAGCTGTTGTCGGTATTGGTGATATCCGTAATTTTGGTTATTATGTTGTTTTCAACGTTTACTTCTACAATCATTCCATAAGTATAATCGTAGTTTACATAATGATATTCGCCGTAATAAGTACCGTTTTTGCCCGCAGAACAACCGGTAGTAGCCAAAGCCACGCCCGCACAGGTAGCCGTTGCCGCAACTGCAATTGCCAAACCTTTAAAAATCTTTTTCATAAATTACCTCTGATGGATTTATTACCCTTTTATTTTAACATACAGTAATTTTTGTGTCAACCATAATTGGTACAAATTTACTTAATTTTTACTCGGTTCTGAGCGCCACTACAGGATCTTTCTTAGCGGCAGCCGCAGCGGGAATAAGTCCCGATATGAGCGTGAGTCCTACGCTTATGCAAACCATTATAATCGCCTGCCACCAAGGGAGCATGGCAATGGTGTAAATACCCGCAATCACGCCCACGATAAGATTTATCACAAGCGACAGCACGTACGTTATCACAATTCCCACCAGTCCCGAAGCAAGACCTATTATAAATGTTTCGGCAATGAACAGGCTCTTTATGTCTTTCTTGCGCGCGCCGACCGAACGCAGTATTCCTATTTCTTTCACGCGCTCTACGACGGACACGTAAGTAATAATTCCCACCATTACGGTTGAAACCACAAGCGACAGCGCAGTGAACGCGATAAGCGCTATGGTAATCATCTGAATCATAATGTTAACCATTCCGATAATAAGCCCGACGGTATCCGTATACTTGACCACGTCCGCTTTTTCAAGGGTTACGCCTGCGTACACTTCGCCGTTATCGCACATATCGTTCCAGCCGTCGAGATAGTCGGTAATCAAGTCCTTGTTCTTGAAATCGAGCGGATAAATACTTATTGACACCGGCAGGTCGCTGCCGCCCAGCATTGCCGCCGTAATCTTTTGCGACGAACTTCCGCCCGCCATTCCGGGCATCATCATCGTCATACCGCTTGTAGTCGCGCCCGTGACCAGACCCGTGTTGGGTATTCCGTTTACGCCCGTACTCTTGTGATATTTTCCGTCGGCGTAATACGAGTACGAATAATTGTAAGCTATGCACGAAAGGGTTGCGTCGCTCAGATATTCGACGATTTCACTGTCCTTGGAAGTTTCAAGCATATGGCGCGTAAGCGCGTTGGTGTAATACAGACCCGACTGAAGGCAACCGTAAGTGACATTTTTCTTCTTTTGCAGAATTACTTTCGCCTTTAACTCGACCGCGTCCGATTTATCGAAATCCTTGGAATCGTGGTTGTACTTGTAAACGACTTTATCCGTAATATCGGTTACGCACTGCTGCATCTGTTCGACAAGTTTCTGATACTCGGCAAGTTTCTGAAGCTGCTCGGGAGTATAATTAGAAGGGTCGAAGTTGTCGGGGTCTTCGGGCAGAATATCGAGCACGTCCAGCGCGACGATTTTGTTGTACAGCTCGTAAAGCTCGGTCGTGTCGGTTGTGAAGAATTTTTCGCCGAGCGATTTATCCACTTTTGAATATACGGTATCGTTGGGATACCAGGTGAAAGACTGTGCGTCGTCGCCCAAAAAGAAATCGAATCCTTTACCGTCAAGAAATTCTTTAATTAAATCTTCCTTATAGTTTTCGCCGCCGTTCATATCGTGTTCGTGCAGGGCTTTATAAGCAAAGTCTACAAACTCTTCCTGAGTCATATAGCCGAACTGACCCAAAGTAATATCGGAAATGGCATTATTGTCCAGAACGACGATAAGGCTGTTCTTATTCTCGAAAATGTCTTTAAGTTCGTTTTCGGTCAGATCTTTGGTCTTGCCGTTGGAAGTCGCGAGAATGTCGTACTGCGACAGTATGTATTTATAGTTGTCGGGAATTTCGGCAAACGAACCGAACGACGAAATCATCGAAGCGTACTGCGAATATTCTTTTTCTCTCTGCAAAACAGAAGTGTACATCTGGCGGATAGCGGTTACAGAATAGTTGCCGCTCGCGTCGTCTTCGGGCGCGATATTTTTGTCGGTAATTTTAAAATCGGTGAAAATATTGTTTGCCAGATTGAACTGATAGCCGTACTGCATTGCATTGTAGTATTCGGACGGCATTTTTTCAATGTAGTCAATATAAGTTGGGGTTATGTTGTTTGTGGTAAACGACTTACCCATTCCCATAAGCGTTTCCAAAAGCGAGTCAACGTAAACCTTGTCTTTAAGCCTTGTCGCGTCAACCTTTTTGGCGGTTGAAAACTCCATAAGCGAGTTGAAGTCTATCGCGGTTTCGGTTACGGTCAGCGGATAGCCAGAAAGCATATCGTTTTCCATATCCTTTATGTACGCCTGCACGCCCGAAGAAATTGCAAGCACCATTGAAACGCCGATAATTCCTATACTGCCCGCAACCGACACAATGGCGGTACGCGCGCCCTTTGACAAAAGGTTTTTAAGCGAAAGCATAAACGCCATTCCGAACGACATTGAAGAGCGCTTTTTATTGCCTTTTGACTTTTTGACCGGCTCTTCAACCTTTTCCGCGCTTTCCGCAACTTGTTCCGTCCCCGCGGGTTCGGGGTTTTCTTCCTTTATCTCTTCCCTTTCAACGCCGTCGAAAGGCATACTGTCGCCCACGACAAGCCCGTCGAGAAGGCGTATAATTCTTGTTGAATACTGCTCTGCAAGCTCGGGGTTATGGGTAACCATAATTACAAGCCTGTCTTTTGAAATTTCTTTCAGCAAATCCATTATCTGGACGCTGGTCTTAGAGTCCAGCGCGCCGGTAGGTTCGTCCGCAAGCACTATTTCGGGGTCGTTTATGAGCGCGCGGGCAATGGCAACCCTTTGCGCCTGACCGCCCGAAAGCTGGTTGGGCTTACACTTTACTTTGTCGCCCAAGCCCACTTTTTCAAGCGCTTCCACCGCGCGGCGGCGCCTTTCTTCCTTGCTGACGCCCGCTATCATAAGCGCAAGTTCCACGTTCTGCAAAATAGTCTGGTGGGGTATTAAATGATAGCTTTGAAAAATGAAACCTATCGAATGGTTCCTGTAAGTGTCCCAGTCCCTGTCGGTGTATTTTCTGGTGCTGGTGCCGTTGATTAAAAGGTCGCCCGTGGTGTACTTGTCAAGACCGCCTATAATGTTCAACAGCGTCGTTTTGCCGCATCCCGACGCTCCGAGAATGGAAACAAACTCGTTTTTACGGAAGCAGATATTAACGCCTTTCAAAGCCTGAACGGATTCTCCCGCCGTCCTGTATTCCTTTTTGATGTCGTATAACTGTAACATACTTTTTCCTCTTATATTTTTGCTGCGTTCAATCTTTCAACCGAGCGGTCTTTACCGAGTATTCCCATTATCGTGCATAAGTCCGGCGAATTGGGCATACCCGTAATAGCTATTCTTAAAATTTCCGCAACGTCCGAAACGTTGCCTTTATAATCTTCGGGACGGGCTTTGTAATCGCTCATCTCCGCCGCAAAACCTACCAGCGGCGCAATACTTTTAACCTTTGCAAACCACGCGGAGTTGTCGTCGGAGGGGTTGTAAACTTTTGCAAAGTTTTCAATTACGCTGTTTACGGTCTGCCTGTCGAAGCGGTAATTATAAACGGGCGCAAAAGTATCGTCAAAGAAATAATCTATAAGTCTGACGCCCTGCTCGGCGCGTTCGATATCCTTCCTGCGTTTTTTACCGCCTACGCCCATAACCAAAGCAAGCACTTTTATAATATAATCTTTATCTTTAAAATGTGCTTTGTCTTTTTCGGTGCCGAATTCGTCGACCCAGCTTTTCAGAAACTCAAAACACTCCCGTTCGGAAAGTTTCGAAATTTCCGTGCGCGACAAATCGTTCAGTTTATCCAGATCGAACAGCGCGCCGCTCTTGCCCATTTTTTCTATCCTGAATTTAAAATCCCTGTAATCGGCGTCGGGGTTTTTAAGCGTCCACTCTTCGAAGTCGGAATTCAGTATGGTCATCAGATATTTGACAACCGCTTTGGGGAAGTAGCCCGCCTTTCTGTAATAGTCCAGCGAAAGTTCCGGGTCCTTACGCTTTGAAAGTTTACGCTTTGTACCGCCGTCCATTTTCATAAGCGAGCAGGTGTGCGCGTATCTGGGCGGCTTAAAGCCCAATACTTTATGAAGCTCTATATGCACGGGCAGGCTTGAAAGCCATTCTTCGCCGCGTATAACCAGAGTTGTGCGCATAAAATGGTCGTCAATCGCGTGCGCAAAATGATAGGTCGGTATTCCGTCGGATTTTAAAATGACAACGTCCTGGTCGTTTTCGGTAACCGTAACTTCGCCCTTGATTGCGTCTTTGAATAAGATTTTATTTTCGGTACTGCCCTGTGATTTAAGGCGTATCACAAAGGGCTTGCCCGCCTTAACGTTGGCTTCAATCTGCTCAAACGAAAGGTTGCGGCATTTTGCGTATTTCCCGTAATAGCCCGTGATAAGTTTTTCGGCGGTCTGTTCTTCGCGCACGGCGTTCAGCTCGTCTTCGGTACAAAAACAGGGATATGCAAGCCCCTGCTCTATAAGCCGCTTTGCAAATGAGCGGTAAATTTTTGCGCGCTGTCTCTGGTAATAAGGACCGTAATTATTCAAAGGCGAATCTATTTCCGCGCCTTCGTCAAAATTAATACCGAAATATTTTAAGGAGCGTATTACACTTTCGACCGCGCCGTCCACTTTACGCTTTTCGTCGGTGTCTTCTATTCTGAGATAGAACGTGCCGCCCGTGGTGTGCGCAGCTCTTTCGTCAGCCAATGCCGAATACAGATTTCCGAGATGGATAAACCCCGTGGGCGAAGGCGCGAGACGGGTCACTTCCGCTTTACTATCGCACACACGCTCGGGATAAATATTTTCGTATTCTTCGGGCGGAAGCAAATCCTTATCGGGTATTAAAATTTCCGCAAGTTTTTTCATGTCCATGTTTTTTTCCTCTTATTTTCTGCGTTTTATAAAACGTCTAAAAATGAACCAAAGTATAACAAGTATTTCAAACACCGCCGCCACAACGTACAAAAATTCTATTTTGTCAAACGGCTTGAACGTAATTACGAATATATGCAGCATTGCCGCAAGCGTCCATATAATGAGCGAGCTTGCAAACACGTTTGTAATTCTGTTGCCCCAGATTGCCGAAAACACCATTAAGACGACCGCGCACACAAACGGCGCGACAACGAACGTAAGAAACGCGTAATCTGCGGTAATTTCGACAAAGTAGAAAACGGTAAATATAACTGTCGCGATAAACCATACCAAGCCCGCGGACAAAAGAGTGATAAGCAATCTCTTTTTACCTAAATTCATTCTGGGCTTTACTATGTTTTCAACAGAACCGGTATTTATAATATCGTCTACCGTAATATCGTACAGGCGGGC
>CAOMHR010000058.1 GCA_948482865.1 Christensenellaceae bacterium | reverse complement strand
CGCGCTTGTTTTTAAGCGCTTTAAAAAGGTTGGCGTACGCGTTTTCGTCCAGAGTGGCGGGAACGCTTCCGCAGACTATAAGCCAGTCGCCTTCGTGCAAAAGACGTTTCAGCTTTCTTACTAACTTTTCAACGTCCTGTTCGGAAATTTTTGCGCCTACGCCGTTTATGTCCGTTTCGGTGTTGCTTTTAATTTTAACGTTAATACGGCTCTGACCTTCCACTTCTATAAAGTCGTGGTTCAAGCCAAGTTTTGTGACCTTGCCGCGTATGGCTTCGCCCGTAAATCCGGCAACGAAGCCGAGAGCGAGCGTTTCGTTTCCCAGATTTTGCAGCGCGAGCGAAACGTTAATTCCCTTTCCGCCGACGGCAAGGCGTTCGGCAGTGGTGCGGTTGACCATTCCGCTCTTGATATTATTTACTTGTACGTAATAATCCAGCGAAGGATTAAAGGTCACCGTATAAATCATAATATAAAATAACTGTATAACATTTGCCTTAAAATGTCAATAAAAAACAAAATTAAACACTTGATTTTTTTGCGCCGTTGCGGTTATAATTAATGGGCTGGTTAAAGTTTCCGCAAAAATCAGATTTGTATTCGGGCGAGTTTCAGATTCGATTGCGGGCGGAGAATGAGAAAAGCATACCAAAGGCTCGTCTTTGTAAAAACGGAATCTAAATTTAAACGCAGAATCAAACGATTCCAAAGTTGTAGCTTTCCGCGCTCCCAGAGCGCAGGCTGGCTTAGCTTGCGCAGCTTAAACTAAGCTGTCCGTTGCATTAAATTCACCGTTGGTTTATTGCGGCGTTAATTAAACGGTAAACTTTTTATTCCGTTCTACCGCGCGGGTAAAAAGCATTTTGCGGTATGCCCTTGCAAAAGCCCGTTCGCCGGCGTTTGCAGGGTAAGACAAAAGGCGGAATAAGTATGTAGAACGCTTAAACTAAACCCGTAAGACTCGGGTGCAAGTCCCGACTCGTCCACCAAAAAACAAGAAAAAAAGCCCTTTTTTCAGGTGTTTTGCCCGAAAATCGGGCTTTTTTCGTTGCTGTTAAGCAAAATTTAAACTTTTAAATTCTGTTTTTGGGGGTAAATCGGGGGTAATACCAAGCTGCAAGTTTTTCTGATTCGCTTAAAAGGAATTCGTCGGAAACGTCGGTATAAGTAGACGCAAGCCCTTTAAGGGTATGACCGACAAATAAATTCCTTGCCACTTCCGAAACGCCGCATTCCTGACACCGTGTATAGAATGTTGTCCGCAAGTCATAAAGTATATGCCCGGGCAGAATTTCGCGCATAATGCGCCGCATAGGCTCGGCAAGATAAAAGCTAAGCTGAAACACTTCGTTAAGGTAGGGGCGCAAGGGTTCGATAATGGGAATTTTCTTATAATGAGCCTTGCCGTCCTTTTGTTTGCTGTTTATGCAGCGAATGAATTCGCCGTCAATGGTTGCCGACTTGTATTCGTTCGGGCGCATACCCGTGTAAAGCGCAACCGCAAACATAATCTGATAGGGAGTTCCGGAAGTTTCCGATAAAAGTTTCCGTTCTTCGTCCAACGTCAGAGCTTTGCCGTGCTTGCGCTCGTGCGACGGTACAATAACAATGTCAAGCGGATTGCTTTTTATAAGCTCGTGCTTGATAGCCATTTTAAAAATGACGTTCAGCAGTGAATGTACTTCAAGCGCGGTTTTGGTCTTGCCTTGTTCCGCAATATCGTCAATAAGCTTCTGACACATTAACGGTGCAATAGTTTTGATAGGCATAGAGCCGAACAGCGGAAGCAAATATTTTTGATACCGCCATATATCGTTTTTGTAAGTTTTTTCAGTTATGCGGCGTTTACGATAGTTTTCAAAGTAGTACATTGAAAACTCGTTAAAGGCAGTAGGTACATTGTTGAAAAAAGATTTTTCAACCGGCTTAGCGTATTTTAAGGCTTCTATAAATCTTGCCTTTGCAACGGGCAGACTTGTAGCCGAAACAGATATTTTATAACCGTGTCGGCGGTAACGTATTTCATAACTACAATGGTACCCATTCGTTGTTCTCTTGCGGTAGCAAATTGCTTGACCGTCAGCAATAAAGTATTTTTTAAATGATTTAGGCATCTGGTTTAACTCCTGATTATTAAAATTTAAGATGCCCGTAAAGTTCGTTTCCGGAACGAAATTGATTTCCGTTTTTCCGTCGTCTGATTGTCGCAACAAATCTATAAGTTCGTCGGAAATTCTTTCTATTTCCACGTCGTTGCTTGTTGCGCCGGCAAGCAAAATTTTGCTTGCAAGTTCTAATAGCTTTTGTTTTTCCATTTGCAAATTCCTTTGAACTGTGCGTAATAGCTCGCATAAAGTATAAGGCACAATTTACAAATGAAGTAAATAAAGTTATTTAAGTTTAAGCATATTTTCGCCTACGGTTGTATAGTCCTTTTGTGCTTGCTTACCAAAGCGTTCGCCGAGCTCTCTATAAACCATAAGCATTTCATACTCGTCAGCCGTCAGGCTGATTTTTTTTGTGTTGGTTGCTCCTGCGGCGCGTTCTTCTGGGGAAAGCTCCTGTCTGCCAAGCAAGTAATCAATTGAAACACCAAAAAAATCTGCAAGTTTTATTAAAGTATCATAATCTGCTTGGTTTCTACCGATTTCATAGCTTCGATAAGTTTCAAAAGGTATTTTTAATTTTTCGGCTGCTTGTGCAATTGTTAGTTTATTTGACTTTCTTAATTCTCGTAATTTACCCATAAGTCCCTCCATAATCAAATTACCATAAAAAGCGGTATTCTATCGGGTATAAATTCGGGTAATGCGCTTGACATAAGGGTATATATTATGGTATTATTTGCAAAAAGGTATAATTCATACCTTTTCATAAAGGGCTTACGGGTTTATACTCGTCAAGACATTACCGGGCGAAATAGGGCTATTTAACGCGGTTTGGCGGTGTCTTTCAAAGCTCTTTGTGAAGAAAAGCAAGAAAGGAGCAAGGAATTATGGCAAAAAGGAAGTATCAGAACAGGGGCAACAACCGCGGGGGCGGCACTGCCGCAAAGTCAAAGCACACGGGCGCAAAAGTAATTGCCGGGCTTGCCATTCTTTTAGCGGTGGCGTACGTAATAACTTCGCTTGCGCTGGGTATGGTATGGAACCCATTGAAATGGGTAAAGGGTGGCGACGTTACCGGGGGACAGGAAGAACCGAATAAAACTGAAATTGTAGCGGTCAGTTCAGACGGCAAAAAGCTGTTGACGAATAACTCTTACGCTATGCCGCAGGCTATGGCGTTTGTTCAGAAGCAATCAACGTATTCTAAGTCGAAAGAGTTCACCGTGACGGCTACATTGTCGAATGAGTACATAAACGGCGTATTCGATTGGGCAGTATCATTTGTCAACCCGTCGTCGGCGTGGGCAACGGGCAAGGTTGCAGATTATTACGTTCAGGCAACGCCCACGACGGACGGAAGCGCGACAGCAACGATAAAATACATATCGTCTTTCAACGAACCTATAAACGTAACGGCGACGTTGCGCGGCACTGATAAATCGGACAGTTGTCAGATAGACTGTTTAAAAGATTTGGAAATGGTCAGTGTTTGGAGCGACTCCAATGATTTTGGCGACCGTTTAGAAGGCGGTTGCGAACTTGAAAGCACAACCGGCACGATTTTTGCGCAATACCGGGTACAGGACGTTCACATTTATTTTGATTTTTCCGACGACGTACAAAAATATCTTAAATTTGAAATTAACCCGATATATAACTATCACTTTAAAGACGAATTAGTTTCTGAAATTATGGGCGTCGAAGAACAATCTGACAACAGGTTACAGTTGTCTTATTTTTCGGAAAGCAAATTAACATATTCCGCCTTTATCGAAAACTTCGACGCATTTGACGACGCACACAAAGAAGCTGTTTATTACGCTTGGTATCACGCAGCGAAAGAAACCGGTTATATGATGATTTACTTAAATCTTTCGCTTTATGTTAATGGCGTTGACACCGGGCTTGTAGTCAATCACGAAGAACGCCATAGAGTTTCCGGCGTGCTTTATGGTAAGGACGTGCAGCCGAACGTAACGTTGAATCAGAACGTTATATTTTAAGGCGGCGCAACGTGATTAAGCTAAGCACAAAAATTAAATACATTTTGGTGGCGGCAGTACTTTTATTACTTGCTGCCATAGGCACGTTAAGCGGCGGGGCGATTAATGCGCACGCCGCCGTTTCTGTGCCGTCAAACGTGTTGGAAGATTTAGGGAAAGACAAGAATTTTAAAGTCGAAGATTATCCGACGAAAGTCAAAGACTACACGTTAAAGGTTATTCAGATAGCGGAGAGTGCGGACGGCGAACTGTTCGTTTACGTTTACCAGCCCGCCGCAAAAAAAGATATTAAAGCGTGTTCAATTAATATAGCGCGCAAGTCTGATAACACGTTAAATTTAAAGTACGACAATTATGCCCTGACTTTTTTAAATTCAGCAGGTGTTTTTTTCAAATATAAAGTTGAAAACTTTGAGCTTGAAAAAACAGTGGTTCGTTATTACAACATATCAAACATATTGCGTCCGTTCGAATATATGATTGACGATATTCCGGCAACGGGGAGTATAAGTGAAATTCCTTACGCCGTGGGTCAGCTCTGGACGGTTTACGAAGATACCGACGGCAATGTGCGTTACGGTATGACGGCAAGCGAAGTCATAGAAATAACGCAAAAGTACGTTGGGTTTTTAGACTTGTTCGACGGCTTGAACGTAAGCGGCACGACAGTAAACGGCACGCACACCGTGCGGCATTTTGTCGCCTTTTCGACCGATAAACCCATTGACAGGCTGATTCAAGTTGAATTGAAATATTCGCTTGCGGACTGCACGTCAGAAGTATGCGGTAATATTTTCTGTACAAAACACAGTTATCAGGCAGTATATAACCGCACTCGCGGCGAATCAATACCGCAAGACCCCGTGACGATAAGCGCGGACGAAAAGGACAGCAATATTCAACTTGGCGGCTTTTTAGGCAATTGGGCAGGCAATTCTTACACTTGGAACAAAATTCAGAAGACGTCGGACTTTTTGGCGGAAGAAAGTAATAAAGACTACATTTTGACCAACACGGACGGCATAAAAGAAATAACCGGCACGCAGTGGGTTTTAAATTTTTACAAGGACGTACAAACCGGCACAGGTAGTATTTTGCCTTGGGAAGGGCATTTGAAGTGGAATTATAAGAGCGTAACAGACGTTATAATTTTGCGGCTAATGTTCGAAACAGACGGCGAAACCTTTAATTTAGGCGTGGTAGATAACAAAATGACAGGCGATAATAAACCTTTGAATACATATGAAAATGACGGCTTAGGCGTGCCGTGGTGGGTTTGGGTAATTGTCGCGCTTGTCGTGGTTGCCGTCGTTCTGATACTCATTAGTATTTTTGTGCCGGGCGCGGCTCGGGTTATTGGTAAAGGAATTGGTAGTTTCTTTTATATTCTTTTTTTAATAATTTTTTCGCCTTTCATTCTGATAGCGAAAGCCATAAAAAACCGCAAGGCAAAGCCAAAAACAAAGCATATACGGGGGGCAAATCCGAAACGCAAGCGCAAAACGCAAAAGGCAGGTAAGAAGAAATGAAAAAGACGGTTAATTTTGAATTTAGCATATCGGAAATAAACATAATACTAAACGCGTTGCAACATCAAATAAATTCAGACATTGAATTTTTAAATAAAGGCAATGTGGCATATAACCCCGCAGGCGAAACCTTTCAAACGTTCTTGTCGATTATAAACGATATGAGCGAAGTTTATTTAAAGCTATCAAGCGCAATCGAAGAAGAAAACAATGACTGATTTTGAAACTGTCTGCCCGTATTGCAACACTGAGCGCGGCACGACCTGCGACTATTTGGAACCCATAAAAGAACAATGCAGGTGCGCGGACTACCACCAATGCGACTATTATCAATATATCCAACGCGAGAGCGGCGACAGCTTGCAACTTGCATTGGACAAATGGGAAGATAAAAATTAAGGCGGTAAAAAATGAAATTCTTCGCAATTATATGGCTTTTACTTATTGCGGCAACCGTTGTTATATCACTTGCCGACGTTCCAGACGTTGCACTTTGGGTTGCAATAGGCGTAACCGCGCTTTTTGGCGCGATTATGTTTGCGTTTATTATCAAAAATTTAACAAAAAAATAGCCGTAATTATGGTATATATAGGGGTAAATAGGTAATTGCCTGATTTAATTCTTAACCCTGAAAGCGAGATTGTCATATTCTTCGGAGCACGCGGAACAGGCAAATCGTCGCTTATGGGTCATTTTGTAGACGATTATTTGGAAACACAAGGGGAGCAACGTTTGGAGCTTTCCGGACAGCTTATTAGGGAAGAAAATGCAGAGCGTAAAACGCCGTTATCTTTTCCCACCGTGCCGCCGATGTACGCAAATACAAAATATAAAAATCTGAAAATGCGCACTGGTAAAGCCGTTGAGCCTATACCAATCCAAGGAAAAGACATCGGTGTAAGCAACGATAACGAAACTTACAAAAGCCTATTCCCTGCGCCGCTGATAGCCTTAGACGAAGCACACCGGGAATTTTGTTCAAAAGGTGACATTTTACCGAGCGGACAACTTGAATTTTTTATGGAATGCCGACACCATCGCGTTATTATGCTGTTAGCCGCACCGCGCGCCGTTCTGATAAACAAAGATATACGCGCTTCGGGTTCGCGGTTCATAGAGCCGCGCAAGGTCATTAATTTTTTTGATGATTTTAAACGGCTGTATAAAACGACGTGGTACTGCCGCGAGTTCACGGAATCGGGCGCAATAGAAGAATATATTGCGACAAACGGCAAAAGCGACGGTTATATTGAAACGAGCTACACGCATAATGGCAACGTGCGCGAACTGTACGACGGCTACGCGTTCAGAAAACATTTTTACCCTAAGGACGGTAAAGACTTTGAAAAATAAAATAAACATAACTATTTTAAAAGATACGCCTGCGGAAACTATTTCAGAGCTTTGCGCCGTTTTAAAAACAAGCGAAAAACCAAAGCGCAAGCAACCGCTTTACGCTTTAAACGAAGACATTGAGAAGCTACACGCCCGTTATGAAGAGCTGTTCAAGCAGGTTAAAACTTCGCTTAATCTTTCGGCGAATCAGATTGAAAAAGAATGCGAAACGCTAAGCCGCAAATATGATTTTGAGCTTGAAGAATTAAGCAAGCGGCGTAAGCTCGATTACGACAAGCAACAGGCGGAAATCGAAGCGCGAGAACGTGAGCAAACGCCTTGGCGGCGCGGTTGGTGGTGGCGTTTAATCTTCCAACCTTTAACAAACAGGGCGCAAGACATTATAGAACGTCGCGCCGAGCTCGAAGCTGAACAGACATTTGCGCCTATTGAGAAAGAGCTTGACGAGCTCGACGAAAAATTATACTCCGAAACGGGTAAAAAACTTTCCGAGCGCAAACGTAAAAGACTTACGAAAAAGTATTTAAAATTAAAGCGTATGCTGATAATTGCAAATACCGCGCCGCTAACAACTCCTGCGACGTCGCGGAACGTTGGAATAGAGCAGAGAGCATCCACGCCGCCACAATTGCCCGGGCAAATGACTTTGGACGACGTTCGGAAGCTAACGCCTGTACATTCGATACGCAGACCAAGACCGCCGCGAAACTGCCGGAAAGCGTAACGTTGCGTGCAATGCGCCAAATGACAATGGCGGACACTATTTTATTAGCAAAAAAAAGAAAATAAAAAAAGACCTGCGCGCCTGATTAAGGCGAGCCGCAGGCGCGCAGGTCCTTTTTATAATCGGGGTCTCGGGGCAAAGCCCCGTGCCGCATAAAAAATAAATTAATCGGGGTGTTGGGGCGAAGCCCCACCATTATTAAAAACGCCCCGTTAGCGAAATCGGCAACCGTGAGCCAACGAGAGCGAAAACAGCACAAAAACGACAGGAATGTCACAAAAAAACGACGTCGCCGCGCTGATGGGCGGCAACACACAAACAAAAGGGGTAATTATGGACGAATTTGAAAAAATCAAGAAACGTTCAGAATGTAGCGGCGAAGGCGATTGCGAAAACTGCTCTTGTTGGGGCAGTTTGCGAATACGGAATAACTTTACCCGACTATTATGACGGTGCCGACGAATGAGAACGGACAAAATTAATTATTCCTGTGACGACTGTAAAACCGCCAGCGCGGTGTTCAGAAGCGACGAAAAAGCCCGTAAAGCCGGTTGGGCAGTAGCACGCGATAACGTAACCTGTTGGTGTCCGGAGTGCGCGCCGGCTCATAGGCTCGGCGGCGCGAACGGCAAGCGCATCACGCGCCGGCATAAGCTCCCCAACAGCTTTGAACAGCTTCAATTTAATATATAATCGATAGCCGTAAGGCTACCGGTTAATATAACGTTGCGCGACACGTTAAAGCGCGGCGGCAATTTAATAGCGCGATTATGCGCCGTCGGTGGCAAGTTTCCTGCCGTCCGACGTTAAATTAAAACGGCATAAGCGGCAAGCTCCGCCGCAAAGAAGTAAAACAAATTAGGGGCAAGCATATTGTTACAGGCTTCGTGGGCTTGTATAAGGTCGTGGCTGGCGACCGTAAAAATAATTAAGTGTAGGGACAAAGTCGGGAGCGAAAGCTCGGAGTGGCTCGTCAAATGCGATATAAAGGACGACAAAGCTATATTTTACCGTGTAACGTTGTTGAGTTACATATTATTGCGCAATCATAAACACGGGAAGCAAAAGACGATAAG
>CAOMHR010000057.1 GCA_948482865.1 Christensenellaceae bacterium | reverse complement strand
TAACTCAAACATTTTTTAACCTCCCTTTATTCCTTGTCGTCCTGTTCGTCGTCGGTATCGAACAACGTGAATTTATCTCCGAAGTCGTCGTCATCGTCGTCTTCGCCGCCTGCAAACAACTCTTTGCCGGCAAAATCGTCTTCGTCGTTGTCGAATATCGAAATGGGTTCAAGGTCAATATCTTCTCCGCCGTCTTCTTCCGCGCTAAGGTCAAACTCTTCTTCGGGAAGTTTGGCGTCAAGTTCCTGAGCTTCGCGCACCCTTGCCGAAGGAATTGCGTCGTCGTCATCGTCAAGTTCGCGGATGACAAGTTCTTCGCCGCTTTCGGTAAGCACTTTTACGTCGAGCGCAAGGGACTGAAGTTCCTTTAAAAGCACTTTGAACGCTTCGGGAATACCCGGTTCGGAAATGTTGTTGCCTTTTACTATGCTTTCATAGGTCTTTACACGTCCTACGATATCGTCCGATTTAACGGTCAGAATTTCCTGCAGAATGTGCGCGGCGCCGTATGCTTCCAGCGCCCAGACTTCCATTTCGCCGAAACGCTGTCCGCCGAACTGGGCTTTACCGCCGAGCGGCTGCTGGGTAACCAGACTGTATGGACCTATCGAACGTGCGTGAATTTTATCGTCTACAAGGTGGATAAGTTTAATCATATACTGAACGCCGACCGTTACCCTGTTTTCGAAAGGTTCGCCCGTTCTGCCGTCGTATACCTGAATTTTACCGTCTACCTTGCCTTCGGGATTGATAAGCTGGTTCTCGTTGAAAAGCTGTTTTATATCCTGCTCGGTCGCGCCGTCGAATACGGGAGTCGCAATCTTCCAGCCAAGCTGTTTGCAGACAAGCCCCAGGTGAACTTCAAGCACCTGACCGATGTTCATACGCGAAGGAACGCCAAGGGGGTTGAGCACGATTTGCAAGGGTGTACCGTCCGCAAGGAAAGGCATATCCGCCTGCGGAAGCACGCGGGAAATAACGCCCTTGTTACCGTGGCGTCCCGCCATTTTGTCGCCCACCTGAATTTTACGCTTTTGCGCAATATAAACGCGCACCAGTTTGTTTACGCCGGGCGAAAGCTCGTCCTTGTTTTCACGGGTGAACACTTTAACGTCTACGACAATACCGCCTTCACCGTGGGGAACTTTCAAAGAAGTGTCTCTGACTTCCCTTGCCTTTTCGCCGAATATAGCGCGGAGCAGTCTTTCTTCGGGGGTGAGTTCGGTTTCGCCCTTGGGTGTTACTTTACCGACGAGAATGTCGCCGGGCTGAACTTCCGCGCCAACGCGGATAATACCGTCCTCGTCCAGATCTTTAAGCGCGTCTTCCGAAACGTTGGGTATGTCGCGCGTAATTTCTTCTTCGCCGAGTTTTGTGTCTCTCGCTTCGGTTTCGTGTTCTTCAATGTGGATTGAAGTGAACACGTCGTCCTGAATGAGTTTTTCGGAAATGAGAATTGCATCTTCGTAGTTGTAACCTTCCCATTCCATATAGCCGATGAGAATGTTTTTACCGAGAGCGAGTTCGCCGTTGTTGGTAGCGGGACCGTCGGCTATGATTTCGCCCGCTTCAACCTTGTCGCCCGTATTGACTATGGGGCGCTGGTTAAGACAGGTACCCTGGTTGGAACGCTCGAATTTTTTAAGTTTATATTCGGTCACAAGACCGTTTGCTTCCTTTATCTTAATAAGGTCGGAAGAAACTCCCGCAACAACGCCCGCAGCCCTGGCTTTTACCATAACGCCGCTGTCGCGCGCGATTGCGTCTTCTATACCGGTAGCGACGATAGCGCTTTCTGTCTTCATAAGGGGAACCGCCTGACGCTGCATGTTCGAACCCATCAACGCACGGTTGGTATCGTCGTTTTCAAGGAAGGGAATGAGCGCGGTCGCAACCGAAACAAGCTGCTTGGGGCTTACGTCCATATAGTCCATTTTATCGGGAGTATACTGCGTAATCAGGTCGCGGTGACGGCAGCCGATATGCGTGTTTACAAAGCGGTTGTTTTCGTCCAAAGGCTCGTTTGCCTGTGCAACTATATATCTGTCTTCTTCGTCCGCGGTAAGATAGTCTACGTGGTCGGTAACCTTTGTTTCTATAACTTTACCTTCCGCGTCGAGCACGTGTTCAACCTTTCTGTAAGGACTCATGATAAATCCGTACTCGTTTACGCGCGAGAAAGTAGCCAGCGACGAGATAAGACCGATGTTCTGACCTTCGGGGGTTTCTATGGGGCAAAGTCTGCCGTAGTGCGAGTGGTGAACGTCGCGCACTTCAAAGGTAGCCCTGTCCCTGTTGAGACCGCCGGGACCGAGAGCGGAAAGTTTACGCTTGTGAGTAAGTTCCGCCGCAGGGTTGGTCTGGTCCATGAACTGCGACAGCTGCGAAGAGCCGAAAAACTCTCTTATAACCGCGGAAACGGGACGGACGTTTACAAGACCCGAAGGGGTAACTTCCATAGCGTCCTGCGTTGCCATACGCTCTTTGATAAGTTTTTCAAGGCGGGCAATACCTATTCTCAACTGGTTCTGCAACAGTTCGCCCACAGAACGGACGCGACGGTTGCCGAGATGGTCGATATTGTCAATTGTGCCGATACCGTACTGAAGGTCGATATTGGTGGAAATGGAAGCCACGATATCGTCAACCGTAATGTGCTTGTGGTTGAGTTTTTCGATAATGGGCTTTATGGTCTTCTTTTCGTCCGCGTCCAAAACGGTCTTGTCCGAGTTGAGAAGTTCCGCAAATTTTTTGCACGCTTCAACAAACTTTACGCGGGTTTCGCGGCGTTTTTCCCTGTTCTTCTTCTCTTCGGGTTTTTCGTCTTCCGTTTCGCCTATTTCCGTAGTGTAATAAATCGCGTTTATTTCGTCGCGGTATTTCTCGGCAACTTCTTCGCTCTTTGCGCCGTTGCACTCTTCCGCTACCGTGCGCATAAACTTGAAGTTGGGATAATATATTGTAGGCAGAAGCCCGAAAATTTTGTGGTTTTTATCCGAAACGGCTTTGAAGTTTACTGTGTTGTTGGCAATAATCTTGTGCTTGATTTCGCCCTGCTCGGGGTCGGAAACCAGAACGAACACTTCGTTTACGCCCGCGTCCTGCATTTCGATAGCTTTCGCTTCTTCCACTGTTTCGCCTGCGTGCGCCATTACTTCGCCCGTTTCGGGGTTGAACACGTCTTCGGCAAGTTTGCAGCCGGGAAGACGGTACGCAAGGTTCAGCTTTTTGTTGAACTTGTATCTGCCCACCTTTACGACGTCGTAACGTCTGGGGTCGAAAAACAGATTGTTAAGGTGCTGCTTAACAGACGCTTCCGTAGGCACTTCGCCGGGGCGCAGTCTTCTGTATAGTTCTATAAGACCGTCCGATTCGGATTTGGTCGTGTCCTTCGCGATAGTGTTCTCTATCATTTTCTCGTTTGCAAACAAATCGAGAAGCGCCCTGTCCGAACCGAAGCCAAGCGCGCGCAACAAAACGGTTGCGCAGATTTTACGTTTTCTGTCAACGTGAACCCACATAACGCCCTGTGCGTCCTGTTCCAGTTCGAGCCATGCGCCGCGGTTGGGAATTACCGTAGTGCCGAACATTTCCTTACCCGTCTTGTCGCGGGTGGAAGCGTTGTACACGCCGGGCGAACGGACAAGCTGGGATACGATAACGCGCTCCGCGCCGTTGATGATAAACGAACCCGACTCGGTCATAAGCGGGAACTCGCCCATAAACACGGGCTGGTCTATAACTTCTTCCTTGACCTTGTTTACGAGCCTTACGGTCACGTGCAAAGGCAACGCGTACGTTGCGTCGCGGTTTCTGCACTCCTTCTCGTCGTACTTGGGCTTTTCGTCAAACCAGTGATTGAGAAAATACAATTCGTAGTGATCGGAATAGTCGGTTATCGGGGAAAAATCTTCAAAAACTTCGGCTATACCTTCGTTAATAAAGGAATAATAGCTGGACTTCTGAATTTCAACAAGGTCGGGAATTTCTATGACTTCGTTGATTTTTCCGAACTTCCGTCTTTCGGTTTTGCCATACTTGTGAACCGGTAAATTCATTAAAAGAACTCCTTTTTTATTGGCTTGTACGCCTTGATTTATTTTCACATAGGCGATTATCCGTATATATCTTTTCACCGGAAAAAATCTATAATGTTACCAAAATTAATTCAATGCCAAACTGCCTGTCCGCGCAAAAAATTTTTAAAACCGCGCAAAAATTTTTAACCTACCCTTTACAAATTGAAATTTATATAGTATAATCCATTGGGTAAGGGATAAAACCTGCCGAAATTAGGCGAATTTTTTTGTTAAAATTTGCCAAAAACGGCTAATGAGTACAAAATTAGCATTTTAATACAGTGTATTATTATATATTGGTATTTCAAGTAAGTCAAGCGTTTTTACCGCTTGATTTAAAAATTATTTTATAGCAGAATTTTTATGAGAATAGACAAATTTTTAAAAGTTTCGAGAATATTAAAACGCCGCACCCTTGCGCAGGAAGCCTGCGATAAGGGCAAGGTGTGCGTTAACGGCAAAGACGTAAAACCCGGGCATAAAATAAAGGTCGGCGACGTGGTTGAAATTAATTACATTGACGGCAGCGTTAAGTTTATAATCAAAGAGATTAAAGAAACTGTAAAAAAGGACGAAGCCCCTTCCCTTTACGAAATTATTTAAAGGATTTTAAATGAAAAACAATAAAGTAAGCGTCATTATCTGCGCGGGCGGAAATGGCGAGCGTGCAAACCTTGGCAAAAACAAACTTCTGGCAGACCTGTACGGCGCGCCCGTGCTGTGGCACACGCTTAAAAAATTCGACATTCCCGAAATTAACGAGATTATCGTCGCCGCGGCTGAAACGAATTTAAAAGAAATTTCCGCAATCGCAAAACCGTTCGGCTGTAAAATCGTTACGGGCGGAAAGACAAGAACGGAAAGCGTTGTAAACGCGCTTGGACATGTTACGGGCGACATAGTTTTAATTCACGACGGGGCAAGACCTTTCGTAACGGACAAACTTATATTAAACTGCATTGAAAGCGTAAAAACTTACGGCAGCGCAGTCTGCGCCATACCCGCAACAGACACGGCGGTTTACGGGCATTACTCTGTCATAACGGAAAGGCTTGACCGCTCTTCAATGTACCGCGTACAAACGCCGCAGGGATTTTATACCGAAGATATCAGATACGCCTACAACCTGGCGGGCGGCAAAACCTTTCACGACGACAGCGAAGTTTACGGCGAATACATAGGCGAACCGCGCCTTATCGACGGCGACCCCGACAACAAAAAGCTGACTTACAGGCAGGACTTTGACAAAGCAATTCCGCGCGTTGCGCTTGCGAACGGAATGCGCACGGGCTTCGGCTGCGACGTCCACGCTTTCGGCGAAGGCAACTTTATCACCCTTTGCGGCGTAAAAATAGAGTGCGGAAAAAGCCTTGTCGCGCACAGCGACGGCGACGCAGCCGTTCACGCGGTAATGGACGCTCTCCTTTCCGCCGCGGGGATGAAAGATATAGGCAACTATTTCCCAGATTCCGACGCACGGTTTAAAGGCGCGGACAGCATAGACCTTTTAAAGCAGGTTGTTAAAATTATAAAAGACGCAGGTTACGCCCCCGCCAATATCTCGGTAAGCATACAGGCGGAAAAACCAAAACTTGCGCCGCATATAAACCTGATGCAACAAAATCTGGCGGAAGCGTGCGGAATTGCCGTTGAACAGACGGCTGTTGCCGCCGGTACTTGCGAAGGGCTGGGATTTGTAGGAGAAGGACTTGGCATTGCCGCCTATGCGGTTGCCACACTGAATAAAGAATAATTTAAGGAGTAATATATGGTAAAATCAAAAAAATCGGTGTTTATTGTTCTGATAACTTTAGCGGCAATGTTTCTGACCGCTACGCTTGTGCTTCTGTTCGTTCCAGAACCGCAACCGTTAACCATTACCGAAAAATTTTATATTACCGAAACGCAAAACGGCTTTGAGTTGCACGGTAAAATCAGAAACGACAGCGGCGAAGACCGCACTTTTAAGCATTACGGACAGCAGGTAACGGTTACATTACATATAAACGACCTTTCCGGCGGCACGGAATACGACAAGGATTACGAGATTTTCAACGAAGAAGTAACCGTTAAAGCGGATGAAAGCTACGAAATTAACAAAGAATTGGATATCCCCTGCCAGGCTGAAATTACAAAGGTTACGGCGCACCTTTCCAAAAAAAATTATTCAGTCGACTACACCCTTTACGGAAACGTAATAAACAAAGGCAATTTTTTAATTGCCGCGGTCTTTGTCGGCATTGCGGGCGGCTCGTTACTGATTGGGGCAATTGCAAACCTTATAGCTAATATAAAAACGGCTAAACGTGCAAACCAAATTATCAGAGATATTTCACACAGGTTCGGCAACGCAATTTATGCAGCGGGGTATTACGGCGACAAAAAGCAGGAACGCGCCAACGCGGCAAAATCGGCGTTTGGCGTTATCGGCGGCGCAACAATGCAACTGGTTACGGGGCTTGGCGTATACAGAACATATTCCGGCAGACGGCGCAGAGACTTTGTAATTACAGACAACGCTCTGTTTGAAGTTGTCGGAAAAGAGCAAAATTATTACGATATTAAACCGCAGGTATGGGAAAACTTTAAAAACGCAGAAATCATTGAAAAACGCAATCAGTTGACAATGAACGGCGCGGACGGAAAAAGTTACTTTACTTTTAAAATAAATAACGACGAAAAGCAAAAGCTGACAGACGCGCTTTATAACTTATTCAAAGACAATAAATAAAAAGGATAAACGATGGCTAAAACTACTACCGAATTTGTTTGCGGCGAATGCGGGGCGTCAAGCCCCAGATGGTTGGGGCGCTGCCCTGCCTGCGGAAAATTCAACACTATGGTTGAAGAGATTGTAAAACCCGCCGAACCGCAGAAAGCGGCGCGCAAAGCCGTTTACGGCGGCAGGGCGAAACCGCTTTCCGAAATCGCTTTTGAAAGCTACGACAGAACGCCTTCGGGAATATCCGAATTTGACACCGTTTTAGGCGGCGGGATAGTCACGGGTTCGCTTGTGTTAATAGGCGGCGACCCCGGCATAGGCAAGTCCACTCTTCTCACCCAGATTGCCGCCAACCTTTCAAACACCAAAAAGGTGCTGTACTTTTCCGCGGAAGAAAGCTGTTCGCAGGTTAAACTACGCGCGCAGCGCCTTGCGCTTAAACCAAAGGACCTTTATATAATAAACGAAACCTGCATAGACGGGTTGGAAAGCGAACTTGACGGCGTGCAGTGCTGCATAATAGACTCTATACAGGCAGTATACACAGAAGATTTGTCGTCTTCGGCAGGCTCGGTAGGTCAGGTGCGCGAGTGCGCTTCAAAACTTATGCGCATTGCAAAAAGCCGCGGCATCACCTTTTTTATAGTCGGACACGTCACAAAAGAAGGCGCGCTTGCGGGTCCCAAAGTGCTTGAACACATTATGGACACCGTGCTGTACTTCGAAGGCGAAAATCAGGAAAATTTCAGGATTCTGCGCGCGGTCAAAAACAGATTCGGCAACGTTCAGGAAGTCGGCGTTTTTGAAATGACCGAAAGCGGCATTATTCCCGTAACCGATTACTCGGGCGTATTCCTGTCGGAGAGCCGCGGGGAAGAACCCGGCTCCGTAGTAACGCCGGCGCAGACGGGCGCAAGGTGTATGAACGTGGAAATCCAGACCCTTGTTTCAAAGACTTCGTTCGGCTTGCCGAGGCGTATGCCTTTGGGTGTGGATTACAATAAACTTGTGCTTCTTTTGGCGGTGCTTGAAAAGCGCTGCGGCGTAAACCTTTCTTCTTCAGACGTGTACGTCAACGCTATGGGCGGCATTAAGCTGAACGAACCTTCCTGCGATTTAGCGGTGTGCGCCGCGCTGGCTTCGGCTTACTTCGGAAAGCCCATAGACAAATACGTGGCGGTATTCGGCGAAGTGGGTTTAACGGGCGAAGTGCGTGCGGTTTCGTACTGCGAAAAGCGAGTTGCAGAATGCGCAAAAATGGGTTTCAAAAAGGTTCTGGTTCCCGCAAAAAATATGAAGTCGGTCGCAAAATATGCAGACAAAATTTCAATAGTGCCCATTCTTTACGTAAACACAATGATAAAATCACTATTTAAAGATTAATAAAAGCGCGGTTTGCATTTACAAACCGCGCTTTAAAATTACTGACATAATTTAATTATATTTTTATAACCGTTCATACCGGTAAAACGTTGATAAAACAGTCTGTCCGCATCCAGCTCTATCTCAATTTGATTTTTGTTGAGCGTATTAACGGTTTCTTCAAGAATTTTTGCCGACCGCGCGCTGAAACCGTTTACGTTAAAATAAGCCAATGTAATATGCGGCGTAAACGGATAGCTCAACGGCTTGATACAGTCAAAAACCGAATATAATTCCGTTAATTTGCGATACCCGCCGCCGTCTGCGGGTTGCAACCCCAAAACCAAACTTAAACCAACCATATTGAAAATATAATTACTCTTGACTTTAATTTTGCAGTTTGCAAATTTTTGTATCTCTTCTCTTTTTTCTGTAATTTTCAATTGGTTGCCGGACATCGTATCCGACAGTCCCGTTAAAGACGCGGAACCCGATAAATCGTGCAACGTCATATGAAAATACGGTGAAGCCAACCTTTCGCAGAAACATTCCGGCGCTTTAACATACAATAAATCGGACCACTCCGATAACTTTTGTTTTACCGCGCTATCCAACGCAAAAACAACCGTATCTCCGTAAAAATTTTTAAACTTATTATCTTTACCTACTTTTTGCGCAAGCGATTGATTGACCTTAAAATATTCATTTCCTAAATCTAATGTCCGTTTTTGAAAAGAGTTAATTCTTTCTTTAAATTCTTTAAAGGTTTCCATAAAGCCGCCTTTTTTTATATTTATAGTAATACACAATTTAAACAAACGCAACAAATTTAAAACC
>CAOMHR010000056.1 GCA_948482865.1 Christensenellaceae bacterium | reverse complement strand
CTTTATTGGGTTCGGTATTTAACAGCGCTATATATGCCGATATGGAGCGTATCGGTTGGAATCCATATAATAATAGTGCAGACAACGCGGCTAAATTAAATGTGCTGTCTTTTTATAAAGGTGTACCGATTATGAAAACAGACGGTAGAGCCGGTAGTTTTGGTGTTATTCTGGTAGATGACAATGATCCTAACACAGTTAGGCACGAGTTTGGTCATATTCCGCAGCTTATGATGTTGGGAATTCTACGATATGGTACTTGTATAGGAATACCTTCTTGGAAAAGCTGGGAAGTGGATAATTTATGGAGTTATTATAAATCCCCGTGGGATGCCGGAGCGGAATTATTAGGCGGATCACGATACGATGGCGCATTAACTAATAAAGAAATTTTACGAGCAATAAAATATTTAGCTTATTCGTATTTTTACGGACCACTTGTGCATGCTTTATACAAACATATTTAATTAATGTATTAAAAACAATAAGGAGATTTTTTATTATGAAGTGTAAAAAATATTGTTTAGTTGTTATAGGTATACTTACATTTTTAGCTGTGCTGTGCGGATTCAGTGGCTGTATGAAATTGAAATGGGAAGAGGCATATGATAATTTTAATGATGAAACGGACAAATACCAACGCATTAAAGGCGTAATTAACAGTATTAAGTCATATGACGTTGAATCTAATAGCTATGTGTTTAAATTAACGGTTGATGCAGAAGATTATGAATTGAATTATAAAACTGATGACTGTTACCCTGATGGTTCTGCTAAATGGGAAACTTATCTTCGTTACTATAATACGTTTGAATTTAGGTTAGTACCAGAAAATGGAATAATAGTGAATGAAAATGGATTCTTTGATAATGTGTGTGAAGGAGATGAAGTTTTTATAACAACACACACTTATTATGGCTGGACTGGATGGAAGTTTCCTGTACTGAGCTTGCAAGTAGGGGATAAAGTTTATCTTGAATTTGAAACAGGACAAGAAAACTGGTTAAACTATATGGAAGCGCATATATGATCTTTTAGAAAATGCTTATTTTTGGACAGTTTCTATATCAAAAAGGGTTAACTTTATAAAAGATTGTTTGCAGTGTCATTAATAATGATAATAATTCCAAGCGTTTTTCTTTTAACTGGTGGAATGTTGGCTATATTTGCGAGCGAATTTCCGAAATATAGTTTTGAAATTTTTATTACAGGTATAGTATTGGCAGTGGTAAGTTTTGTGATAATGCTATTTAACTTCTTTTACTCATGGATTCAATTTTCACCAAGGCTATATTTATATTCGGAATTATAAAAAGCACCCTAAAGATTATGAATAAATTAGATGTCCGCACAACATATGTTGTGCGGACTATTTGTATGGATATTGTATGTGGAATTGTGCTATAAAAACATTTATATGTTGAGTTGTATCAATCGTTAAACAGTGGGGATAAACAGCCATACTTGACAATAGCGGCGCGGTTGTAGTAAGATATAACTACGACGCATGGGGCAATCATACGGTTGCAAATGCAAACGGCGAAGAGCTGACCGAAGGAATAGGCGTACTCAACCCGTTCAGATACAGGGGATATTACTACGATACCGAAACGGGACTGTATTACTTGCAAACAAGATATTACGACCCCGAAACGTGCAGATTTATCTCGCAGGACAGCATAGACTATGCCGACCCCGAAACAATAAACGGCTTAAACCTGTACGCATACTGCGGTAACAATCCCGTAATGCGCGAAATGCAACGATTTCGGCAAATATTTATTTCGGTTGTGTTAGGTGGTGTTACGTTGTGCGGGATTTAGCCTTATAATATAATAATTTTAATTAAAATGCGGGCGGAATTCGGTTCCGACCGCATTTTTTGTTTGTAAGTTTCATAAACTTAACAAAACTATGACCGCAATTGCCAAATATTGTGAATTAATAAAAATTTGCAGCTAAAAAATTGACAATGCGGATTTTTTATGATAAAATTTCAAACAGAAAAATTTGAGATGGGCGCCCATCTCATTAGTGTGCGTTGCACAACGCACACTAAAAAACCTTTAACAGTAAAAAAATTTTGCCCGCCAAGGCGGAAGATGAAAGGTTAAGCCATAATATTAATTATGTTTTAATAAATTTAAAATTTTAATGTTCCCTGGAGGAAAAATGAAAAAAGGACAAAAACTTGTAAAAGCGCTCGCTATTTTTACGATGAGCGCGGCGGCGGTGAGCTGTGCTGTTGCCGTAGGCTGTAAAAAGCATACGCACACGTTCTCTGACGAATGGAAAAGCGACGACAGCGGTCACTGGTACTCCGCAACCTGCGGACACGACGAGAAGAAGGACTACGCTCCGCATGTGTACGACAATGATGCGGACGACGATTGCAACGAATGCGGTTACGTAAGACACGACTTTGAAAGCAAATGGTTATTCGATTATAACAACCATTATCACGCTTGTAAATACGACGGCTGCGACGAACACGGCAGTGTTGGCGCGCATAAGTTCGGTACTGACAACAAATGTACGGACTGCGGCGCTAAGTTTGCGACTTACGAATTTATTCCCGACAAATTAGAAGCCGATACATACGCGCAAGGATACGCCAGCGGCATATTCACCGTTTTACCCGGAACTACCGTACGTCTGCGTTCGCGCTTGAATTATAGCGTATACGATTGGAACAACGGCGAAGGCGACAGCACTTCAGACCCCGTTGTAACCGATTTCAACGCAACCAAGTCCGTACAGTATAACGGCACCGACAGGGGCATATCGGTAAAAGCAATTGCTCCCGGCAAACTTACGATTTACGTAGATAACGGCTCGGGTGGCAAAACAAAGAAAGACAGGCAGACCATTCTGCTTACTAAACCCGACGGCAATACTCAGGTAATAAGCTACTATTGCGGCGATATATACGCAATAACGATAGATTGCGAAACAGCTGGCGTTTATAAAATTACGCGCGGGAATCAGCCGGGCGTAGGCACTACGGACCTGTATTACGCAAAATTTGAAACGGTAGTTGAAGAAACGCCTGTTGAAAACATTCAGATTATAAACAAGGGTAAAGACAGATACGTCAAGGGCGAAACTTTCGATTCGAGTAAATTGCAGCTTGAAATTGTCCGTGAAATAACCGGTATTACCGAACCGTTGGATTTGAACGCGGAAGGGCTTGTTATCGACTCTTCTGCATTTAACGCAAACGTTGCGGGAACGTATACCATTAAAGTAAGTTACACCGTAGACGGTAAAACTTTCAAAGATGAATACAATGTTGTCGTTTACTACGTAGAAGCTATCGAACTCGGCTTTAACAAGATAATTCAGTCCGGCAATACTTCTGCGGGTAACGGACAGTATGTAAACGTAACCGTTAAACAGTTCTACTTCAAGGACGAAGCGTTGAACCTTAACGGACTTACCGTTAAAACCGTGCTTGACGAAGGCAAGCAGAAAGTCATCGTAACCGAAGGTTATGAAGTAACGGGCTTTGTTGCGGGGCAGGCAGGCAAGCAGACCGTAAAAGTCGTTTGGACAGACAATCCCGAAATATTTGCGACGTTTGACGTTTACGTGGCAAATTACACGGCGGCAAGCATTGCGACGAACAAGGATATTACCGTAAACGTAAACGCTGCGCTTGCAGACGAAAAAGTCGGCGTACTCGAAAACGGCGCATATCAGTTCAAGACCATTCAGCAGTCGCTTGACTTCCTTAACGCTCTGAACCTTGAACAAAACGTTAAAAAGACAATCAACCTTTCCGAAGGACTTTACAAGGAAAGAATTGAAATAAACATTCCCAACCTTACCATTAAGGGCGCAGACAACACGCATCCCGAAAAGACGGTTATAGAATGGGATTCGCTCGTAGGCATTGCGGACGAAAGCGGATTTGTTCACATCACCGACTCGACCGCGACGTTAAACGTACGTGAAAAAGCCGTAGGTTTCGTTATCGAAGGCGTGACCATTTCAAACTGGTATAACTCAACCGAACACTTTGACGAAGCATTCGGTCCCGGCTATGCGGAACACCGTGCGCTTGCGGCGCTTATCCAGGCGGATAAAGTTGTAATTGACAATTGCCGTTTGCTCGGTTATCAGGATACGATTGAACTTTTCACCGGCAGACAGTTGATTCAGAACACCTACATCTGCGGCAGAACGGACTTCATATTCGGTACTAACAACACCACTTATTTCAAAGACTGTACAATAGAAAGTATTGTCGACGGCGGATACGTCACAGCGTTCAAGGGCAACAACAAGGGCGATAACGACTGGGTACAGTACGGCGCGATATTCGACGGCTGTAACTTCATCGCTCCCGAAGCGGTAATCGCTAAAAAGGACACTTCGCTGGGCAGAACCTGGGGCAAATACGCGGCTGTCGCATATGTAAACTGCGACTTCGCGGGACATATTTCAACCACTCCTTACAGCTCTGCAAAAGGTACGAGATACACGGCAATGAGCGGAGCAGAACCCACCGACCCGACCGTAAAGTTTGTTGAATACAACAACACGGGCGACGGCGCGGTTAACCAGTCGATTGCGGGTATGACCTATCTTACGGCTGAACAGGCTGCGAATTACAGCGATTACACGAAGATTTTCGGCACAATAAACGGCAAGGTAACTTATAGCGCTACTTGGATTCCGGTAACACCCGGCACTGAAACACATAACGTAACCGTCGTTATAAAAGGCGGTGAAGCGCTTGGTAGCTTCGCGGTTGCAGACGGAAAGGCGGTATTGCTTGAACAAATTAAGGCGTTATTTACGGAGAACGAAAAATACAAGGATTACGGTATAGTTGGTGTTTATTCGAATGAAGAATGCACTACTGAATACACTTATCCCGCAGTTTCGGCAGACGGTACCGTTTACATCGAAATTCAAAAAACCAAGGTTAGCGTTGATTTAAAAGACGCGACTTTTACCAACGGTAGCTGCATTGAGGATATCAATTCAAAATACGCTGATACACTTGTCTGGTCGGGTTCGGCAATATTTGAAACTGCAAAACCCGGGAACGGTGTAAAAATCGGAACCGACACTGTAATTACCGTTAACATTGTAGGCGAAGTTTCGCTTGTAGCGGGATACGAGTTGCCTGAAAACGACTACATTATTACTTACAAGAACGGCAAAGCTACTATTAAATTTGTTGCGGCTACGGGTGTTTACGGTACCTATCTTGGCGGTATATCTATCGACTTAACCAAAACGCCCGAAGATTCGCAGACGGTAAACGTTACTGTTGACTATAACGACGGAACAACCGCAAACGGCACGCTGGAAGCGGTGGTCGGTTTGCCTTTGGGAAAACCCGCAGACCCTGTACGCGACGGTTACAAGTTCTTAGGTTGGCAGGTTAACGGTGTAGACTATACTTTTACCGAAAATGTTACCGAAGCGTTTACGCTCGTTGCCCAATGGGAATCGCAGAATGATTACGACCTTACTACGGGCGGCACGGTTAACCTGTACGAATTTACTACCGGACAATTGCAAGGCAGCGAGAGTACTTACCGCGGTATAATAGTGGACGCAACGGCTAGCGGCGCAAAATTTGCACCCAGACCTAACGTTAACGACGTTCAGGTGAACGCAGGCGTTAAAATCAAATTCAAGGTGAACGCAGGCACGACTAAAGAACAGATTTCCGTAAGTTTCACCGCTGCGGCAGGTGACCAGTATTTACCTACTGCTGAAATCAGTATTGAAACGATAGGCGATCAAACGTATGCGGTTGTTACCCTTGGCAGCGGCTATCCTTCGACAATGACGGTAACAATTTCTTAAAATTTATTACCAAACATAAAAAAGCGGCGGGGCGTAAGCTCCGCCGTTTATCATTAAAAAATTTGTTTACGTTGTTGCAATAGAATAAAAAGAGTGATATAATCTGTTTGTTGAAATAAATTTGCGGAGGTAATATATGACAGAACAACAGATGATTGAAAAAATCAAACAGACAAAAATAGTGCCCGTGGTGGTGCTTAATTCCATAGAAGAAACCCTGCCCAAAATGCAGGCGCTTGTAGACGGCGGACTGCCCTGCGCGGAAATTACGTTCAGAACGCCCTGCGCGGCTGAAGCGATTGCTCTCACCGTTAAAAAATTCCCCGATATGCTTGTCGGCGCGGGAACGGTAATAAACAAAGAGCAGTGCGAAAAGGCTATTGCCGCGGGTTCTAAATTTATTGTATCTCCCGGCTTTTCGGAAGAAGTTGCAGACTGCTGCAAAAAGCACGGTATGCTGTATCTGCCCGGAATAGTTACCCCTACCGAAGCTATGGCGGCAATTGCCAAGGGCTTAACCGTTTTGAAATTTTTTCCCGCGTCAAACTACGGCGGACTTAAAACCATTAAAGCGATATGCGCGGCTTTCCCCTATTTGCAGATTATGCCCACGGGCGGAATTTCGGCGGATAATATTCTGGAATATCTCGCCTACGACAAAATTATCGCTTGCGGCGGAAGCTGGATGATGAGCGGCACGCCCGAAGAAATAGAGCAGAAGACCCGCCTGGCAGTAGCTTTGGTTAAATAACTTATTATATAATAATACCGCCCCGCGCCGTAAGGCGCGGGGCGGTTTTTGTGTTTGAAGTTCAGTTGAGCGAGTTGCGGAAGCCTTTGCCGATAATTTCGTTTGAGTTGGTAAGAATTACGAAAGCGGAAGGGTCGGCGCGGTTGATTTTAATTTTAAGTTTAATCGCTTCCCTGCGCTTGCACACGGTGATTATAATTGTCTTTTCTTCGCCCGTGTATCCGCCCACCGCCTTGTAAGAAGTTACTCCGCGGTGCATTCCTTCAAGAATATAATGTGAAATAATTTCGGGGCGGGAAGTTATTATCGTTACGAATTTCGACCTGCCCATACCGTCTATTACGTAGTCCACGAATATAGACTTGAACACCAGCCCGAGTATTGAAAACAGCCCTGTGGTCACGTCAAAGATTATAAATGTGGAAGCCGCTATTAAAAAGTCGGAAACCAGCAGCGCGACGCCGATATTCGTCTTTGTGAATTTTTTTACTATCAGCGCAATTATGTCCGTTCCGCCCGACGAAGCCCTGCAGTAAAACAAAACCGCCGCGCCCAGACTCGTCGTCAGCATTGCGTACACAAATTCCATAAACTTGTCGCCGGTCAGGGTATGGGTTTCGTCAAGGCGAAAGCCCGTGGCGTTGAAAATCTGTTCCATTGCGTACATTTCAACCGTGTACAGCAGGGAACAGTAAGCGGTTTTAAAAGTACAGCCCTTGCCTAAGAATATAAAACCTATTACAAGCAGGATTCCGTTGATAATAAAGTTTATAACCGACTGGGTGAAAAACGTGCCTTTCGTGTATTTCGCGATAATTATAGACACGCCGCTTACGCCGCCGGTTGCAAAGTTGTTCGGGCTTTTAAACAGCAGCACGCCCACGGCAAACAGCAGCACGCCCGCGTTGAGTATAACCCAATACAGCACGCCGTCGCGTATTTTTTTTCGCCGCTCCGCTTTCGTAAGCTGCGGCTTGTCAGCCTTGTTCTTTTTCATTTTCCCTGTCAGTTGAATTGTGTTTTACGTTAAAGCGTTCCGCCGAAGCCCTTACCCAGAATTTCGTTGGCGTCGGTTATAATTACAAACGCGGAAGGGTCTACCTGGTGTATCTTTATTTTCAGTCTTATTGCTTCACTGCGCTTGCAAACGGTAACAAGCACCTTTTTCTTTTGGTGCGAGTATCCGCCTTCCGCGTCGTACATAGTGAAGCCGTGGTTTATTACCTTTAAAATATAATCGGAGATAAGTTCGGGCTGCTGCGTGATTATGGTAATGTATTTTGTCTTTCCCATACTCTCTATCACGCCGTCAAGCAGGAAGGACTTCGTGAACAAGCCCAATAACGAAAACAGTCCGCTTTCGATACTTTTGAAAGTGTAGAAGGTAACGCAGACGACTATAAAGTCGATAAGCATAAGCGCGAAGCCCACGTTCAGCTTGGTGTATTTTTTAAGTATAAGCGCAATTATGTCCGTTCCGCCCGACGACGCCCCGCTGTTGAATACCAGCGCGCCGCCTATGCCGAAAAGCATAATTGCGTAAACAAGTTCCAGAAAGGGTTGGTTTGAAAGGGTTCTCAGCGCCTTTGTAACCGATTCGCCCGTTTCGGGGTTGACAACCGTTTCAATCCTGCCTGCGGCGGAGTTTATCAGTCCGATTATGTCAAGATATTCGAACAGCCATATAAAACCCGTGTAAAAGAGCGAGCAGACTATGGTTTTAAGCGTGCATTGTTTTCCGAGAATGAGAAGTCCCAGAATAAGCAAAAACACGTTTATGATAGCCATAATCACACCCTGCGAAAAGAAGGGTACAAGCGGCTTTAAAAAACTTTCGAGAATAATTGCAATACCCGCAATTCCGCCCATTGTAAAGTCGTTGGGCGTCTGGAAGAAGTAAACGCTGCATGACATCATAATAATGCCAAGAAACATAAACGTCCAGCTTAAAGCCATACGTTTTTTCTTTTGGGCGGGGGTAAGCACTTTGTCGCCGGACGCCTGCGACTTAACTATTTCCGCGGCTTCGGCGGAAACAGCCGAGGCGAACGCGCTTTCGCGGCTATGTACGGCGTTTTCGGCCGCCGCCGTTTCGGGTTTTACGTCAATGCCCGTTGCGCCGTCTTCCGCGGGAGCAACAGCTGTTTTTTCTTTTTGTTTGTTCATAAAATCTCTTTTAGTCCTTGATAAAAAAATGATAGCATAACCTTTTTTCATTGTCAATTTAAAGTCGTGCCAATGTTTGGGATTTTTGGCGTTTAAAGCGGAATTTACGTGCTTAAACTTACTCTTATTTTAAATGCCGTCTATTGACTTTATGCTTTGACATATGATATACTTACATTTGAAGAGGTTTTAAAATGATTAACAGAAAGGCACTTTTCGCCGATGAAACAGAGTGTTATAAAACTCCTTACGAACCCAAGGCGGGCGACAGGGTTACTTTGAAATTGAGAACCATGAAAAACGACGTCCTGCGCGCATTTTGCGTTATAAACGGAATGAAGCGCACAATGACCAAACTGCCGCCGCAAAAGGATGAAAAAACTTTTGATTATTATACGGTA
>CAOMHR010000055.1 GCA_948482865.1 Christensenellaceae bacterium | reverse complement strand
ACCTGCAATTACCATACCCGCTTTTTCAATTTGCTCTTTATAGTCGTTGTTGAATTCGTATCTGTGACGGTGGCGTTCGGAAACTTCTTCCGCGCCGTAAGCCGTCTTCATAATTTTTCCCATCACTTTACAAGGGTACGCGCCGAGACGCATTGTGCCGCCCATTTTTACGCCGTGCTGGTCTGGCATAAGGTCTATCACGCAGTTTTTCGATTCGGGATTAAATTCCGACGAATGCGCGTCCTTTAAGCCGAGTACGTTTCTGGCATACTCTATTACCGCCGTCTGCATACCGAGACAAATCCCCAGATAGGGAACGTTATTTTCACGCGCATATTTCGCGCAGAGAATTTTTCCTTCCACTCCGCGCGTGCCGAAACCGCCGGGAACAAGTATTCCGTCAACGTCGCCGAAAATCTTTTTAACGTTGCCCTTTTCAATCTCTTCGGTATCCACCCATTTGATTTCCACTTTTGCCGAATTTTCGTATCCCGCGTGCGCCAGCGCTTCCGCAACCGACAAATACGCGTCGTGAAGCTGGACGTACTTTCCGCAAAGCGCAATTTTTACGACCTTGTCGCGCGCTTTTATTCGTCCGAGCATTTTGTTCCACTCGGTCAAATCGATTACTCTGGGGTCAAGTTTAAGACGCTTGCACACAATTTCGGAAAATCTGCTTTCTTCAAGCATAATGGGACATTCGTACAATACGGGCAAAGTCATATTTTCAATGCAGCACTCGGGTTCGACGTTGCAGAACATGGCAATCTTCGCCTTGATTTCTTCGGGCATGGGCGAGTCGACGCGCGGTATGATTATATCGGGATTTATTCCCATACCCTGCAACTCTTTTACAGAGTGCTGGGTGGGCTTTGACTTGAACTCTTCGGAACCGGAAATATACGGAACAAGGGTCACGTGGATAAAGCAGCAGTTGTCCCTGCCGACTTCCCTTGCGACCTGCCTTATAGCTTCGATAAAAGGCTGGCTTTCTATATCGCCGATTGTACCGCCTATTTCGGTAATAACAACTTCCGCGCCCGTCGTTTTTCCCACGTTGTAGATAAATGACTTAATCTCGTTGGTGACGTGCGGAATTACCTGCACGGTCTGACCGAGATATTCGCCGTTGCGCTCTTTATTTAAAACGTTCCAATAAACCTTGCCCGTGGTAAGGTTGGAATATCTGTTCAGATTTTCGTCTATAAAACGCTCGTAATGACCCAAATCAAGGTCGGTTTCGGCGCCGTCGTCCGTGACGAACACTTCGCCGTGCTGATAAGGGCTCATTGTGCCGGGGTCGATATTGATATAGGGGTCAAGTTTTTGCGAAGCTACCTTGTATCCCCTGCACTTTAAAAGCCTGCCCAGCGACGCGGCGGTAATGCCTTTACCTAAACCCGAAACAACGCCGCCTGTTACGAAAATGTACTTTGTCATAAAACGTTTTCCTTTGAATTATAATCTTATTTATTATAACACATACGGCGGATAAAAGCAAGATTTACCGCCGCATAGTTTCATTTTCCTTAAATTTCTATTTCGCCCGTAAATACCAGTTCGGCAGGTCCGGTCATAGTTACCGTCTCGTCCGTGTAAACCACCGAAAGTTCGCCGCCCCTTAAAGTTACAACGACTTCTTCGCCCTTGTCGCAAAATCCGTTTATACAGCTTGCGACAACCGAAGCGCACGCGCCCGTGCCGCAGGCAAGCGTTTCGCCGCTGCCGCGCTCCCATACGCGCATTTTAATGCGGTTTTTACCCGTTACTTTTACGAATTCGGTATTTATCCTGTCGGGAAACGCGGGGTGGTTTTCAAACCCGGGACCTATACTTTCAAGGTCAACTTTATCCGGGTCGGAAAAGACCACGCAGTGCGGGTTGCCCATTGAAACCAGCGTAACCCTGTATTCTCTGCCGTCCACGGTCAAAGGCGCGTCCGCCACCTTTTCGCCCCTGAACAGCGACGGAATTTTTCCGCCGTCAAGAACCGCCGCGCCCATATCGACCTTTGCAGAGTTCACTTTTCCGTCCTGCCCGAAACCCAATTGCAAAGTCTTTATTCCCGAAAGTGTTTCAACCGTGCAGACCACGCCCTTTACGTAACCGAGATCGCGCACAAGTTTACCCACGCACCGCACGGCGTTGCCGCACATTTTCCCTTCAGAGCCGTCGGCATTGAACATACGCATTTTACAGTCGGCAATTTCAGAAGGACAAATTAAAATTATTCCGTCGCCGCCTATTCCGAAATGCCTGTCTGAAAGTTTTACGGCAAGCTGAACGGGATTTTCAATTTCCCGCTTCATACAGTCGAAATATATATAATCGTTGCCTGCTCCGTGCATCTTGTAAAATTTCATAATTTTATTATATAACATATCCCCCTGTTTTGCAACTAAAAATAAAATTTCAGAACGCGTTTTAAGATTAAAGCCCACGATAAAAGCGGCACGCCGTTTACGCCGTACCGCTTTAAAGTTTAATTATAAAGGCTTATCAATACATTTTTATGTAAGCGTCGCGTTCCGCCCCGACGGATACGTACCTTATTTTGCAGCCGCAAAGTATTTCCAGAAGCATAATATAATCAAGCGCTTCTTTGGGCAAATCTTCCTTCTTGCGGCATTTCGAAATGTCGCAGTGCCAACCCTTTACTTTTTCAAGAACGGGTTTGCAATCATCTAAAACGTCCGTGAAAGGAAAGCTGTCAATCGTTTTGCCGTCAAGCAGGTAGTGCGTGCAAATTTCAATCTCTTCATAGCCGTCCAGAACGTCCAGCTTTGTCAAAGCAATTTCGTCCGCGCCCTGACAGCGTATGCCGTAACGCGAAGCAACCACGTCAAAGGGTCCCACCCTTCTGGGTCTACCGGTTGCCGCACCGTATTCGCCGCCCGCTTCGCGCAGCTTTTCGGCTTTTTCACCGAAATATTCGCACGTAAACGGTCCTGCGCCAACGCAGCTTGAATACGCTTTCATTATGCCTATTGAGTTCGTAAGTTTCAAATTGGGAACGCCCGCTCCGATGGGCGCGTACGCCGCTATCGTCGACGAAGAAGACGTATAGGGAACTATGCCGTAGTCAATGTCGCGCAGAGCGCCCAGCTGGGCTTCGAACATAATATTTTTGCCGCAAGCGTTTGCTTCGTTCAAAAATTCGCCCGTGTCGCAAACGTACTCCGCAAGGGGTTTGCCGTACTTTTCGAAATATTCGATTACTTCTTCGGTTTTAACCGGTTCAAAGCCGTATGCTTTTATGGTCATATTTTTCCAAGCGACTATGTCAGGTATACGCTTGTACAACAGATCCGTATTCAGAAGTTCGCCCATACGGAAAGCCTTTTTCATATACTTGTCCGCATAAACGGGGGCAATGCCGCGGCGGGTTGAGCCGTAGGGTTTGCCGGTTGCTTTCGTGAGCCTGTCTTCTTCCATTATGTCCTGCAAAACGTTGTAAGGCATAGTGATAATGGCTTTGTCGCTTATCTTCAGGTTTTCGGGCGAAATTTTAATGCCGCCCTTTCTGAGACTTTCTATCTCGCCGCAAAGGTGCTTTAAGTCTATAACCATACCGCACCCCATAACGTTTACGACGTTTTCGCGCAGTATTCCCGAAGGAAGCAAATTCAAAATAAACTTACCCCTTTCGTTGATTACGGTGTGACCCGCGTTGTTTCCGCCCTGATAGCGGCAGACCACGTCAAAGTCGCGTGAAAGCAAATCGACCATTCTGCCCTTGCCTTCGTCGCCCCAGTTAATTCCACAAATACTCGTTAGCATTTCCTTCGTCCTTATTAATGTGTTTTACGTTATATATTATAAACCAAAACCACGGTATAGTCAATCTAATTTCAACCGCTTTCGGCTTTTCCCACTATCTCGGAAAGATAGTCTCCAAGCTCCTTTTCACTGTCGGTTTCGCACTCGAAAGTCAGCTTGTCGCCAGCGCAAAGCAAGGTTTCGCCGTCGGGAACGGACGCTTCGCCAGCCGCGGTTACCCGCTCCGTCACAAGCCCGTTGGCTGGCCAGATAATCTGGCGCACTTTCCTGCCTTCCGCCCTGCTTTGGGGCATAACCGTTATGTTTACGCGCACCTTTTTAAAGCTGTCGTAAATTTTTTCATCCTTGATAAACTGGGCAAGATTCTTTTCGTAAATGCCTTCGGTCTTGAACAGCATACCCACGAGATAGCCAATCACAACGCCTATTATCGCGGGGATTAAATTGGTGAACTGACCCGTAAGTTCGAAAACCATTACTATGCCCGTAACGGGAGCTTTTACTATACAGGTAAAGAACGCCGCCATACAGATTATTACAAGATAGTCCGAATACGCCCCGTCCATTCCGCCGCGTTGGAACCCGAGCGAAAGAATCGCGCCTATCCCCGCGCCGATAGCGAGCATTGGAATAAACACGCCGCACGGCACCCCGCAACCCATTGTAAGCACCGCCGTAATAAAGCGGATTATTACTATAATCACAAGACTTGCCGCAATGCCCAGCCCGAACACGCGCGAGATATCTATCGCTCCGTCGCCGCCCGTTGCAAGAGCGTCTATAAAAGCGTGTCCGCCGCCGAGAGAATACACGGTGATTAGCCCGAACGCGCCTGCTAAGCAGAAAGGTATTATATACTTGCCGGCGCCCTTGAAAAAGGTGATACGCTTAAAAACTTTTTTACAGGCGAAAACAAGGTAGTAAAATCCCACGCCTGCAAGCGAAGTAATGAACGCGGCGAGCGCCGTCCAAAGGCAGAAAAGCCCGCCCTGCGCGTCAAATGCGAAAGTGAACCGAAATTCGTGAAAGGAAAAGCCCACTCCCAAATCCCAGGACGTACACGAATCAAGCCCCGCGCGTATCGCGTTGCGGGTGAAAAGAGAAGTTATAACGCTTACAGCCGCGCATATGAACACCTGCGGCGAAAATGAGCGGAACGCTTCTTCCAGAGCAAAAACCAAACCTGTGACGGGCGCGTTGAACGCAACCGCAAGACCCGCGCTCGAACCTGCCGCTATCTGCAACCTGCGCACCATAAAGTTGCGCCTGCAAAGCTGCGACGCCGCGCTGCCTGCACAACCGCCCATTTCCAGCGAAGGACCTTCCGCACCAGCAGGATAGCCCAGAAATACGCACATCAGGGAAGCCGCGAACATACTGCACATAGTAACGTACCATTTGAACCGCACCACGCCGCGCGCCGCGCCTTCTATCTGCGGAATGCCGCTGCCGCGTATCATAGGAACAAATTTTACAAGCGTGCCTATCAGTACCGCACCCGCCGCAAGAGCCAAAAACAACAGCGGAATGAATGCGGGATTTTTAATGAACAAATCGTAAAATTTTTGCGAAGTATCTTCGCCGAAGTTCATTAAAATATTATAAAACGTAATGACAACGCCCGCAAAAAGCCCCGTGAGTATGCTGATAAGCAACAGGTTTATTCCGTTGTCGGCAAAAAGCCGCAGATTTTTTTTGAATCTTTCTTTTACCGTCATTTTTACACCGAGTGAATTATTTACCGTGCAATTATATCATTTAAAAATGTGTTTGTAAAACCCTTTCGTCGTTTTATTAAAATAAAAAAGCCTGCAAATTTTTGCAGGCTTATGTTTCAGTTTACACCGTAAAGTATGTCGAAATAAGTCGGATAGGGCCAGTAGTCGGAAGACGTCAGTTTTTCCATTTCGTCAACGGCGTTGCGTATCTCGCGCATATCGGGGATAATCACGTGTGCCATAGACTGCGACGCGTTGCGCACATCGTTCTTATCTATTTTGCCCAAATCGCATTCCAGTTTACCGACGGCGGCGGCAGTCCTGTCGTTCAAACCGGAAAGTTTTGTTATAAGCTCCTTTTCCGCGCCGCAGGGCAAACCGTCCATAACCGCCTGTTTGGAAGCAAGGTTCTGGCACAGCGTTGCAATAAAGTCCGACACTGCGGGGATAACGTCGCGCTTTGCCATTTCTATCATGGTCAGAGCTTCGATATTTATAATCTTGGTGTAATTTTCAAGCCTTATATCCGCGCGGGCAACCGCTTCCGCCCTGCTGTAAACGCCCTGTTTAACAAATACTTCAACGTTTTTATCTTCGTACAATACGGGAATCGCGTCGGCTGTAGTTTTGTTGTTCAGAAGTCCGCGTTTAGCCGCCTCGCCTTCCCAGCCGGGACCGTAACCGTCTTCGTTGAAAATTATGCGGTAGTGCTCTTTAAGCTCGCGCGCGATAATCGCGTTTGCCGCCTTTTCAACGTCCTTCTTGCCTTCAAGCTCGTCGGCAAAGGACATAAACGCGTCCGCTACTATGGTGTTGAGACCTATATTGGCGTCGGCTACGTTCGCCTGCGAGCCGAGCATTCTGAACTCGAATTTATTGCCCGTAAAAGCAAACGGAGACGTGCGGTTTCTGTCCGTCGCGTCCTTGGGGAATATTGGCGATTCGGGAATACCTATCGAACCCTGCGGCGACGACGGCGCAACATAGTTTTTACCCTTGACTATACAGTCGACAAGCGCGCCTATCTGGTCGCCGAGATAAATTGAAATTATAGCGGGCGGAGCTTCGTTCGCGCCCAGCCTGTGGTCGTTCCCTGCGGAAGCCACAGAAGCGCGCAAAATGCCCTGATAGTCGTCAACCGATTTTACGACAGCCGCAAGCACGAGTTTGAAAAGTGTGTTCGTTTCGGGCGAGTCGCCGGGGTTTAACAGATTTAAACCCGTGTCGGTGGACATAGACCAGTTGTTGTGTTTTCCGCTGCCGTTGATACCTTCAAAGGGCTTTTCATGCAAAAGGCACACAAGTCCGTGTTTTTTTGCAACCGATTTCATTGTTTCCATTGTCAGCATATTGCCGTCTACCGCCACGTTGCTGGTGGTGAACACGGGCGCCATTTCGTGCTGGGCGGGCGCAACTTCGTTATGCTTGGTTTTGGAAAGTATGCCGTAGCTCCACAGTTCTTCGTCCAGATCGCGCATGAAGTCGCCGACCTTTTTCTTGATTGCGCCGAAGTAATGGTCTTCAAGCTCCTGTCCGCGGGCAAGCGGCGCGCCGAAAAGCGTTCTGCCGCAAAGGCGCAAATCTTTGCGCTTTAAATACTCGTCTTCCGGAATTAAAAAATATTCCTGTTCGGGACCTACCGTGGTAGAAACCTTTTTGCAGTCTATGCCGAACAGTTTTAAAATGCGTTTTGCCTGACGGTCAACAGCGTTCATAGAACGGAGCAGCGGCGCCTTTTTATCAAGGGTTTCGCCGGTGTATGACACGAAAATCGTGGGTATGTACAGCGTTCCATCCTTTACGAATGCGGGCGAAGTGGGGTCCCAAGCCGTATAACCCCGCGCCATATACGTCGCGCGCGAACCGCCCGAAGGGAAACTCGAAGCGTCGGGTTCGCCCACTATGAGCGATTTGCCCGTAAGGTGCATTATGACACCGTCGCCGTCCGGTTCGATAAAACTGTCGTGCTTTTCGGCGGCAAGTCCCGTAAGGGGCTGAAACCAGTGCGTATAGTGGGTTGCGCCCTTTGACACCGCCCAGTCCTTCATAGCGGCAGCAACCGCGCTGGCGATAGACGTGTCAAGACGCTTGCCGGACTCTACCGTGTCGCGCAAGGCTTTATACACTTCTTTGGGCAGTCTCTCTTTCTGCACTTTTTCGCTAAATACGTTTTCTCCGAACAGCTCGGGAAGATTCATAAATTTTATCTCCTTGTAATGAATGGTTTTATTATATTCCAATTAATTTAAACTGTCAAACGCTTGCGCATTGTCAGTCCTTGTCGGGATAGTCGATTTTTGCGGGTTTTATAAGATGTGTGCTCTTAACGTCGTTGCGCATCTCGTTGGGGTCTTCCGCCACAATGCTCCTTTGAAGTTTATCATAGCCGTGTTTTTTACGTATTTCGTCAACGCATTTTTCAACCTTTTCAAGTTTTTTATAGTTGCCGCAGGTCTCGTCTACGGTAAGCTGCGATTTGCCGTTATCGAATCCAGAAACGGTTACGCCCAGCGAACGCACTTTAAAAGGCATTTTAACGCTTTGCCGAAAAAGGTCGAAAGCGTGTTTTGCTATTTCGCCGCATAGCGCTGTGTGTCTGACTTTTTTCTGTACCGAAAAATCGTTTAAAGCGCTGTCGCGTACCCACAGGTGGACGGTGTCCGCAAGCCCCTGACCGGACTCTCTCAGCCGCGCGGCAACGCTCTCCGACAAGACGTACAAAAGCCGCTTTATTTTATGCGGGTCAGTCACGTCTTCGGCGTAGGTACACGAATTGCCTATCGACTTCATCTCTCTCTTATCGTCCATATGCCGCACCGGGTCGTCGTCTTCGCCGCGGGCGTTTTTCAAGAGAGTGCGCCCCACCTTGCCGAATGTTTTATACATCAGACCGTCGTCCGCAGCCGCAAGCCTGCCTATTGTGTTAAAGCCCATATCGTTTAATTTCCTGCAGGTGGCTTTGCCCACGAAAAGCAAATCTTCCACGGGCAGACCGAATATCACGTTTTTATAATACGCGGCGGAAATTACCGAAGTGCCGTCAGGCTTTTTCAGGTCGGAACCCAATTTGGCGTAAACTTTGTTAAACGACACCCCGCAGGATACGGTAATGCCCAGCTCGCTTTTAACAGCATTTCTGATAACGTCGCCGAGATGCCTTAAAAACTCTTCCGAATAATATTTAACCCCGTCCTTTTCGGTATACTTGTCACCGCCGAACGCGGGAAACAGAAGCGTACTGTGCGACACGTCCAGCCAGCACTCGTCTATGCCGTAACTTTCGATAAGGTCGGTGTAGCGGGCGTAGATTGCGCGGACTTTCATAGAGTATTTTATATAAGTATCGAAGTGCGGCGGAACAATCACCAGACCGGGGCATTTTTTCTGAGCCTGCCAGATTGTGTCGCCCGTTTTAACGCCGCGCTTTTTGGCTTGCTCGCATTTTGCCAACACTATGCCGTGCCGCTCTTCCCTGCTTCCGCAGACGGCAACCGGCACGCCGTTCAGGTCCGGGTTAAGCAACCTTTCGACCGAGGCGTAAAAGTTATTCAAGTCGGAATGAATTATAATCCTTTCCATAATACCGAAACGTCTATATTATAATCAACTAAAATGAAAAATAAAATCGGCGGCGTACATATAACGTAAGCCGCTTAAATATTAATTTGAACCGTCTTTGCAAAGACGGGTGCAAACGCCGTCCAG
>CAOMHR010000054.1 GCA_948482865.1 Christensenellaceae bacterium | reverse complement strand
CACGCTGGTAGTTTCCGCCGCTAAAAGAAGCGGCGCGCTGATTACCGCGGACCTTGCGCACCAGTACGACAGAGAAGTTTTTGCTTTCCCCTATTCGGTAGGAGCGCCCGCGGGCGAAGGGTGTAACGCGCTTATAAAAGACGGTGCGCACCTTACGGAAAATATACTTGACATTTTAAACGCGTTTGGGTTAGACTTAACTCTGCCGAAAAAACCCGCGCTCAGCGGCGACGAACTGGAAGTCTACAACCTTTTGTGCGAAGAAGGGGAAATGTTTTTACCCCATTTAGCCGACAGGCTGGGCAAACAGGTCAGCCAGATTCTGATTGTTATATCCAGACTGGAATTAAAGGGCAAAGTAGTAAGACTGGGCGGAAACGTGTTTTCGGCAATTAAATAAGCAATAGATTTTTTTAAGGATAGGCATATGGATCTTATCATAGTTGAATCGCCGTCTAAGGCAAAGACAATTACAAAGTATTTAAAGGGCAAGTACAAGGTGGACGCTTCGAGCGGACACGTGCGCGATTTGCCCGAAAAGACGATAGGGGTGAGCATTACCAACAATTTCGAACCGAAGTACGTTGTAAGCCCCGGCAAAAAGGAAACTATAGAACGGCTTGCCGAACAGGCGAAAAAAGCCGACAGGGTATACCTTGCAACCGACCCCGACCGTGAAGGCGAAGCGATAAGCTGGCACTTGCAGACCGTTCTGGGGCTTGACAAGGACGGCGAAAACCGCATAGAGTTCAACGAAATTTCGCCCGCCGCGGTCGAAAGCGCTTTAAGCCGTCCCAGAAAAATAAACTACAACCTTGTGGACGCGCAGCAGGCGCGCAGGGTTCTTGACAGACTTGTGGGTTACAAACTTTCCCCCCTGCTGAACAACCGCATACAAAACGGTCTTTCGGCGGGCAGGGTGCAGTCCGTCGCGCTGCGTCTTATCGTGGACAGGGAGCGCGAAATTACCGCGTTCGTTCCCGAAGAGTACTGGACTTTCGGCGCAATGTTGCAGGACGTTAAAAAGGAATACGCGCCATTTAAGGCTACTTATCAGCTTAAAAAGAACGGCGAAAGCGTAGGCAAAGAACTTGCCGACGAAGTGGAAAAGAAGTTAAAAGACGCTTCGTTTACAGTTACAAAGGTCAAAAAGGGCGTTGCGAAACAGCACGCTCCCGCACCCTTTACCACGTCCGGCTTGCAGCAGGACGCTTCAAACAAGTTCGGTATGACTTCGCCCGAAACAATGCTGATAGCCCAGCACCTTTACGAAGGTATGGATTTGGGCGGCGACCATATCGCGCTTATAACTTACATCAGAACGGACTCCGTCAGGGTTTCGCAGGACGCGCAGAAAGCCGCGCTCGACCATATCGAAAAGCATTACGGCAAGGAATATCTGCCCGCCAAACCCAACGTCTACGCAACCAAAAAGGGCGCGCAGGACGCGCACGAAGCCATCCGTCCCATAAATTTAGCGGTTACGCCGTCAAGTTTAAAGGGAAAACTGGATAAAAAGCACTTCAATATTTACAAACTGATTTACGACAGATTCGTGGCTTCGCAGATGGCGGAAGCCCAGTACAATACAATGCAGATAGAGTGTACCGCCGCGGACTACGTGTTCAAGGCGAGCGGCAGGGCGCTGCTGTTTGCGGGCTATACCAAGGCATACCAGGACACCGCCAAGGAAAAGGACGACGAAGAAGAGAGCGCGGGACTGTTCCCCCCGCTGAACGAAGGCGACCCGCTGTTGCTTAACTCGCTTTCAAAGGAGCAGAAATTCACCCGCCCGCCCGCAAGATATACCGACGCTTCTCTGGTAAAGACCATGGAAGAAAAGGGTATCGGCAGACCTTCTACTTACGCGTCTATAATTTCCGTTCTGACCAAAAGACGTTACGTCGTAAAGGACGGCAAGTACATGGTCCCCACCGACGTGGCGTATAAAATAACCGATATGCTGGTGCAGTATTTTACCGATATAATGGATGTCGGTTTTACCGCGCATATGGAAGACGAGCTTGACAAGATTGAAGACGGCGGCGTTGACTGGCACAAGATTATAGCGGACTTTTATCCCGGGTTTGCCGAAAAGTTGAAGACCGCTCAGACCGACGGCGACGAAATCACGGATATAAAGTGCGAAAAGTGCGGGAATAATATGATAAGAAGACTGGGCAAGTACGGCAAGTATCTGGCTTGTTCAAACTATCCCGCCTGTTCGAATATAGTCAGCGAAAGCGTGAACGAAATATCGGAAATGCGCTGCCCCAAATGCGGCGCGAATATGCTTGTAAAAAGCGGCAAGTTCGGCAAGTTCCTTGCCTGCCCCAACTATCCCGAGTGTTCCGCAATTCTTCCCGTGGACGCGAAAGTTACAGACGAAAAGTGCCTTGAATGCGGCGCGGAAAATATGATTCTGAAAAAGGGCAGGTACGGCTCTTTCCTTGAATGCTTCAAGTGCGGTGCGCGCCGTCCCACGGCGAGCGCGGAAGACGCCGCCGCAAGGTTTGACGGAATTTGTCCCGAATGCGGCAAGCCTATGTTAAGACGCCGCTCGAAAACGGGTAAAATTTTCTACGGCTGCACGGGTTATCCCGAATGTAAATTTTTGAGCTGGGATATAACCACGGGCGAAAAGTGCCCCAAGTGCAAGTCCTATCTCATACAGCGCGGCGAAAAAATAAAGTGTTCTTCAAAGGACTGCGACTATTCGCAAGTTCTGCAAAAGCAAGAAACCAAGCCTGCGGACGGCAATGAAAATTGACGTTATAGGCGCGGGGCTTGCGGGTTGCGAAGCGGCGTATCGGCTTGCGGAGCGCGGCGTGCAGGTTACGCTGTACGACATTAAACCGAAGTCGTTTACCCCCGCGCACACGGACGGAAACTACGGCGAGCTGGTTTGTTCGAACTCGTTGAAGAGCAAGGATATTTACGGCAACGCGTGCGGACTGTTGAAACAGGAAATGCGCGTTTTGGGTTCGCTTACAATGGAAGCTGCGGCGGCGAACGAAGTGCCTGCCGGCGGCGCGCTTGCGGTTGAACGCGGCGGATTTGCAAAGTTTATAACGGAAAAAATAAAGTCGCATAAAAACATAAAAACGGTTTGCGGTGAAATAAAAAAAGTACCAGAAGGACCGTGCATAATTGCAACAGGTCCTTTGACGGGCGACGCGCTTGCGGAAGATATAAAGGACATATGCGGCGGCGGACTGCATTTTTACGACGCTTCCGCCCCCATAGTTTCGCGCGAGAGCATCGATTTTGAAAAGTGTTTTTACGGCGACAGATACGGCAAGGGCGGGGACGATTACATAAACTGTCCTTTGGATAAAGAGAATTACGAAATTTTCGTAAGAGAACTTCTGTCGGCGGAGCGCGTGATTTTGCACGACTTTGAAAAAGGCGAAATTTTCGAGAGCTGTATGCCCGTCGAAGTTATGGCTTCGCGCGGGGTTGACAGCCTGCGTTTCGCAATGCTTAAACCCGTCGGACTCAGGGACGCGGCGGGGAACAGGTTTTACGCAGTGCTTCAGCTCAGGAAAGAAAATGCCGACGGCACCGCCTACAACCTTGTGGGGTTTCAGACCAATCTGAAATTCGGCGAGCAGAAAAGAGTGTTCTCTCTCATTCCCGCGCTGGCGAAAGCAGAGTTTTTGCGTTACGGCGTTATGCACCGCAACACCTATATAAATTCGCCCGAAAACCTAAACGCGGACTTTTCTTTGAAGTCCCGTCCCGCAGTGTTTTTCGCGGGACAGATTACGGGAGTGGAAGGCTACGTTGAGTCGGCTGCAAGCGGTATACTTGCCGCCGTTCACGCGTATAACAGATTAAGCGGCAAGCCCGCCGTTATCCCGCCCGCGACCACGGTGTGCGGCGCGCTGTCAAGGCATATATCTTCGCCCAACTCCGACTTCCAGCCTATGAACGCAAACTTCGGGATTCTGCCGCCGCTTGAACGGACGATACGCGATAAAAAGCAGAGATACGCCCGCCTTACGGAGCGCGCGCTTAATGATATCGGAGAGTTTAAAAGGGAAATAAATATTTAACTGTTTTCAAACGCGGTTAAAAGTTTATATAAAACTATAAAGAATTTTTAAGGAGTTAATATGACCAACAGCGAAAAAAAATATTATAACAAAAAGTTTATGCCGCCCTATATACAAAAGTGGAATATAGCGATGGCGGTGATGACATTAGTCTGGTTTGTGGGATTTGTGATTGCGTTCATTGTTTCGGCTTTCGTCGTTCCCGAAAAGGACCTTACCCCGATAATCGCAATAGCATTCATTGTTGCGTTGCTGGCGCTGTGCATTGTGATTGTGTCCGTACAGGTAACTTTCAACAAAAAACTTATAAATCAGCGTAAAGAAGAACTTGAAAAAGAATATACCGAAATGAGCCTGGAAGAAGCGCAGGCAGCTCTTCAGGCGCGCGGCGTAATTACGGAAAACGGAGTGGTAATTCCGTCTATGAAGGGAGACGGCGAAGTTGTTCCCAATCTTCCCTTTAAAGATCTGACCGTATATTTGTTTTCGGCAAACGTATGCACAAAAGTTTTGACGGTTGTGTCTTTCTGCGACAAGCAGGGCAACGTAATGGCGGAGTATCTTGTAGACAGAGAACTTTACAACTACGTGCAGAAGGCGGGCTTTGACATTGTGTATTACGGCGGAAGCAATATGATTTTCGGCGACAAGGGCGCGTTTGTCAAAAAAGTAATAAAGACCAGAAATTCCAAGGGTACCGGATACGCTTTCATCGGCGGCGCGGTGGGCGCTATGCTTTCACAGCAAGCCAAGGACGAAACTCCCGAAATGGAAGCGGTACTCAGAGTTTTGCGTAAGGAGAACATATAAATGCCTGTTGAATTTCATGCAACGACTATTTGCGCCGTTAAAAAGAACGGCACAACCGCTATCGCGGGCGACGGACAGGTCACCATGGGCGAGAGCGTAATATTTAAAAATTCCGCGCAGAAAGTAAGGCGCATTTTCGGCGGAAAGGTGATACTCGGTTTTGCCGGCTCGGTTTCGGACGCGTTTTCTCTCAGTGAAAAGTTCGAAGGAATGCTCAACAAATTTTCAGGCAACCTTATGCGTTCCGCGGTGGAACTTGCCGAACTGTGGCGTTCGGATAAAATGGTGAGAAAACTGGAAGCGCTTATGATTGTAGCCGACAAGGATACAATGCTTATAGTTTCGGGCACGGGCGAAGTTATCGAACCCGACGACGGAATAGCGGCGATTGGCAGCGGCGGCAACTATGCGCTGGCAGCGGCGCGCGCGCTGAGCCAGAACACGAAATTTTCCGCCGAAGAGATAGCGAAAAAATCGCTCAAAATAGCAAGCGAGATATGCGTGTTCACCAACGACAATATCAAGTGCGAAACCATCTGACGCACGGCGCGTATTAAATTTAAAGCGAACAAAAATAAATAACAGCAGCAAATATTTTGCAACGCAAAAAAATTGCTCGGAAAGGAATATTATGGATTTGACACCCAAACAGATTGTACACGAGCTGAATAAATATATCATCGGGCAGAACGAAGCGAAAAAGGCGGTTGCCATAGCTTTGAGAAACCGTTACCGCAGAAGTATGCTTTCGCCCGAGCTTATGGACGAAATAACCCCCAAGAACATAATTATGAAAGGACCTACGGGCGTAGGTAAAACGGAAATTGCGAGAAGGCTTGCCAAACTCGTAAAAGCGCCCTTTTTGAAGGTGGAAGCCACAAAGTATACCGAAGTGGGTTACGTCGGCAGGGACGTAGAGTCAATGGTGCGCGATTTGGCGGAGTGCGCTATACGCCTTGTAAAGGAAGAAAAGACGGCGGAAGTCAGCTATAAGGCGACCGCCACCGCAGAGCGCAGGATTGCCAAAGTGCTTGCCGAAATGAAAAAAGACGAGCGGGGCGAGACTGCGAAGGAAGTATTCGAACAAAAGTTGGTAGACGATATCCACGCGGGCAAGTACGACAACACCGTTATAGAAATCGAAGTGGACGATATACCCAAGCCGTTGGAACTCTCTCCCGGCGCGGGCGCGGCAATTGATCTGGGTTCGGTTTTCTCAGGTCTCGGCATGCACAAGAGAAAGAAGAGAAAAATCACCGTAAAGGAAGCAAAGAATATAATCCTTTCGGAAGAAGCCGACAAACTTATCGACAACGACGCGGTCAATGCTGAAGCTATCCGCCGCGCGGAAAACGACGGAATTATCTTCATTGACGAAATAGATAAAATTGCGGGCAAGGGCAACCAGGGCGCGGACGTTTCGCGCGAAGGCGTGCAGCGCGACATTCTGCCGATTGTCGAAGGCTGTACCGTTATGACCAAGTACGGTCCCGTAAAGACTGACTATATCCTGTTTATTGCGGCGGGCGCGTTCCACGTTTCGAAGGTGGAAGATTTAATTCCCGAGTTGCAGGGCAGGTTCCCCATTCAGGTCGAACTTCAGAGCCTTACCAAGGAAGATTTCGTAAACATTCTTACCCAGCCGCAGAACGCCATAACCACGCAGTATTCCGCGCTTTTGGCTGTGGACAATATCAATCTGCATTTCAATCAGGACGCAATAGAAAAGATTGCGGAAGTTTCCGCGGATATAAACGCAACTTCTGAAGATATAGGCGCAAGAAGACTGCACACCGTTATGGAGTATCTTCTGGAAGATATCTCGTTTAACGCGGGCGGAAACGACTATCCCGTAATAGACGTTGAAGTAAACTGTAAATACGTTGAAGAACATCTTGAAAATATAATCAAAAACCGCGATTTGAAAAAGTACGTTCTGTAATTATGTTTAACAGGGACAAGAACGAAAAACTGTATTTAAAGACCTTAAAAAAAGGCAACGCCCAAAAGCAGTACGAGTTAGCCCGTAAGTTTGTTGAAAACAAAGAGAACTTTACACGCGCATGCGCTTTGTACGAAGCCGCCGCAAACTCAGGTCATAAAGACGCGCAGTTTGAGTTGGGCTTTATATATTACGACGGCGCCCACTGCGAACGCGACTGGGCACAAGCCGCAGGGTGGTTTGAAAAAGCGGCGGAAAACGGCGCGGAGCAGGCTTATATATATTTGGGCGAAATTTATTTCTACGGCTTTTACGGCGCAGATAAAGATCATAAAAAAGCGGCTGAAAACTATTTAAAGGCTTACGACGTCTGCGCCGAGAATGAAAAGGCGGAAGTCGAAAGCAAGCTCGGCGGCTACTATTATTGCTTGGATGACGAGGAAAACGCTCTGCGCTGGGCAAGGCGTTGCGCAAAGCGCGGCGACGGCGGCGCGTTGGCTTCGTACGGCGCAATGCTTGCAGATTTCAAACGCTACGACGAAGCATTCGAGATTTTAACCCGCGCGGCGGAGCTGGGCGAAGATTACTCGGTATACCTTTTGGGCGAGTGCTATTTTTATGGCAGAGGCTTTTCAAAGGATTTGAAAAAGGCGGAAGAGCTTTGGCAGAAAGCCGCGCAAAACGGAATCGATGACGCCGCCGAAGACTTAAAGAAACACTTCGGCGAAAAATAAACGGAATGTTATTTAAAAAGAAAAGCGCGGACGAGCTGTACGGTGAATTGACGGACGGCGAGCTACCCGCAAACAAAAAAAATAAGCTGTGCGAAAAACTATACAACCGCGCTTTAAAGGGCGACGGCGACGCCTGTTACAGGCTGTATCTTTTTGCGGAAGCAAACTTCAGGGACCATTCGATAGATATAAGATACACGGACTATCTTGGGTTATTAAGATGGGCGGTTGAGCTTGGAAATCCGCACGCTATGTACGTTTGCGCAAAGAAGGGATATTGCAAAAAGAACGAAGTTATTCTCCTTTTGGAAACGGCGGCAGAAAACGGCGCGGATGAGGCTTGCCTTCTGCTTGCCCGCATTTACGAGAACTGTTTATTCGGTTATAAATTCGGAAGTCTGAAAAAATTAAGTAATGCCGAGTGCGCCGCGCTTGCGGTCAAATATCTTACGCCCGTTGCCGAAAAGGGAAACGCAAAGGCGCAGGTAAAGCTGGGCAATATTCTAAGCTCGCATATTGAAGATATTAACGGCGCGGTAAAGTGGTTTGAAAAAGCCGCCGAACAGAACGACAGCGAAGGCTACTTGGGACTCGGCAGACTTTACAGAAACAAAAAAGAATATTATAAGGCGCAAAAATACTTGCGCTTGGCTGCGGACGCGGGCAACGGCTACGCCCAACTGGATTTGGGCGAATTGTTGCTTAACCCCGAATTGAACGATGTAACCGGTGCGTTAGGTTGGCTTCAACAATCTGCGGAAAGCGGAAATTACTTTGCTATGCGCAGACTTTCGGAAATTTACAGAGATGGGAAGCTCGTAGACAAGGACGACAAAAAAAGTCTTTACTGGGATGAAAAAGGTTATGCCAGGGGCGACGACTGCGCGGCTTATAATCTGGCGCTTCGTTACCTTAACGGCAAAGGCGTCGTAAAGGACGAAAAAAAGGCTATCGCACTGCTGAAATGGGCGGCGGGCAAGTATAATCAGGACGCGGTTTGCGAGCTCGGTTTTTGTTATTTCAACGGTATCGGCGTCGAAAAGAATTTGGAAAAGGCTGAAAAAATGTTTTTACGCGCAAGCGGGGACGGCAACAATCCCCGCGCGGATTATGCGCTTAAAACCTGGTTCAACAAATAATTAAAAGAGGATATTATGATTAACGCACCCAAGGGCACAAAGGACGTTTTGCCCGACCAGTCGCATAAATGGCAGTATGTCGAAAATACCGCGCGCGAAGTTTCGCGCGTGTACGCTCTGCGCGAAGTGCGCACTCCCGCGTTCGAGTATACCGAACTGTTTAAACGCGGCGTCGGTGAGACGACGGACGTCGTAGGCAAGGAGATGTACACCTTCGAAGACAAGGGCGGGCGCAGCATAACGTTGAAGCCCGAAGGCACCGCGGGCGTTGCAAGAACTTTTATAGAAAACGGTCTTGCTTCTTCGCCCATGCCTTTAAAGACTTTTTATATCACCCCCGCGTTCCGCTACGAAAGACCGCAGGCGGGACGCTTGCGCGAATTTCACCAGTTCGGCATAGAAATTTTCGGTTCGGCTGCGCCGCAGACCGACGCGGAAGTTATATTTGCGGCTTCGTCTTTTCTGAAAAAGCTGGGCGTAAAGGCGCGGCTTGAAATAAATTCGATAGGTTGCAAAACCTGCCGTGCGGAGTACAATAAAACGCTTAAAAATTATTTTGCTCCCCACCTTGAAAAGATGTGCGAAACCTGCAAAACGCGGTTTGAAAAAAATCCGCTCAGAATGCTTGACTGCAAGGAAGACAACTGCAAAAAAATAGCGCAGAACGCGCCCCGCATAAC
>CAOMHR010000053.1 GCA_948482865.1 Christensenellaceae bacterium | reverse complement strand
TGTGCGGGCGTATGGGTTCAATGTTTTCGGGTACGGGGTCTTCGTTTCCGTTGTTATCGCCGTCATTTTCGCGTTCTCTGTATTTGTCGCGGGGAACGCGCGGTCTGTGCGGTCTGAACTTGAATTCAGGTATACTTTCCTGCAAGTTTCTGTTTTCGCAATCTCCGTCCCTGCAGTTTTTATCTTCTTCGGGGCTTTCGTCTTCGCCGCCCTGTTGCTTTATCTGGTAGTTGCGCTCGCGTTCTTTTTCGGGATTGTCCTGATTGACGTTACAGCCAACTGCAAAGCAAGCCGTGACCGCCGCCAATGCCGACGTTATTAAAAACAGTATCTTTTTCATATAAGCAGTATGGTGCAAGCGGAAAAAGTTATGCAAACGCTTGTCAATTTTTAACCCTTATGATAAAATAAAAACCGCTTAGCGCAAAGGTAAAGCCTGAGTGCAAAGGGGAATTTATGTCTGAAAAAAGACTTGCCGTATTGAGTATCATAGTTGAAGACAGAAGCGCCAGCGCTGAAATCAATTCGCTGTTATCGGAATACGGCGATTATATTTTAGGCAGAATGGGAGTGCCTTATAAAGAGAAAAAAGTTTCCGTTATGAGCGTTATCGTGGACGCGCCTACGGAAATTATAAACACTCTTACGGGCAAAATAGGAATGCTTGCCGGAGTTACGGCAAAGACTCTTATGTCGAAAGTTTAACAAATATTTTTTGAAGTAAAAGGCAATAACCTGATACCGAAAGGAGTTAATATGAAAAAGTTTATTACGGTGCTTTTAAGCGCAAGCCTTGCCGCGTTTATGGCGGTCGGGTTTTCTGCTTGCGAAAACGGGAGCAATGAAGCTGTCAACCTTGTTGCTGTTACGGCGGCGCAAGTGGGCGTTACCGATGATATCGATTATTACGTAGTCGCAGAACCTGCGGCAAGCACAAAAGTAAAAGTTGTTCCGTCGCTCAATTTTGCGGGGGATTTACAGCAATTGTACGGCGGACAAAACGGTTATCCGCAAGCGGTAATTGTCGCCAAAAATGATTTGCTCGGGTACGGTTTTGTCGGAGATTTTCTGGAAGCAGTTGCAGAAAGCAAGCAATGGCTTTTGAACGACGCTACATCAATCCAAACCATAACCGAAGCAGTTCAGTCGCATTTGACCGACGGTATGAGCCCGATGTTTTCTGCGACAAATCTTACAAAAGAAGTCATATCAAACTGCGGCATTAATTTAACTTACGCGTATAACGATAAGCAAGAAATAAACGGTTTCATAGAAATAATCAATTCTGTTAGCGAAACACCGTTCGGGACGGCGGCAGACGCGTTTTTTTATAGCGGCGATTATCCCGACGTTGAATATTCAGGCAAAGTTTCGGTATATGCGCCCGACGGTGCGCCCGCGCTGGGTATTGCAAATCTTCTGGCAGGTGAAAAAAGTTTTGAAAATGTGACGGTTGATTACAATATCGTTGAACCGTCATTGATACAGACTTACGTTACCGGCGAAAATTCCAAAGCCGATATCTGCGTTTTGCCTGTAAATATTGCCGTCAGACTTTTGGGCACCGGTACAAAGTATAAACTTGTCGGCACGCTCACGCACGGCAATTTATATCTGCTTTCTAAAAGCGGAGATAAAATAACCCCTGACAATATAGCCGGTTTAAAGGGCAAAAAAGTCGGCGTGGTAAATCTGGCGGCTGTTCCGGGACTTACTTTTAAAGTTATTTTAAAAAACTGCGGCTTGGACTTTGTTGAACTCGTATAATGGTTAAGCGGTTTTTTATTAAAAGAAAACTTAATATCATTTGCGCGTTTGCCGCCGTTGTTCTGATGCTGCTTGTCTGGCTGATTGCCTATTACAGCGTAAAAAACGATTATATCATTCCGTCTTTGGGTGAAACGTTTAAAAGTTTTTTCACCTGTCTCGGGCAAAAAACTTTTTGGGCGGCTTTCGGATTTACCGTTTTACGCACCGCGGAAAGTTTTGTCATCTCGTTTACTCTTGCGTTACTGTGCGCCGCGATTTCTGCGTGCAGTAAAATTTTTGCGGCTGTGTTAAAGCCGTTTATGGTATTATTGCGCACGTTGCCAACTTTGGCGGTAATACTGTTGCTTCTTATCTGGACTACGCCTAAAATCGCTCCCGTCATAGTTACGGTGCTTGTGCTGTTTCCTATGATATATTCGCAAATTATTGCGGCAATAGACGGTATTGACGGCGGATTAAAAGAAATGGCGGACGTCTATCAAATAGGTAAAAGGGACAGGCTGTTCAAAATATATCTTCCGTCGGCTTCGCCGAACGTACTTTCCCAGACGGGGGCAAACATTTCTCTCGGTCTTAAAATTATGATTTCCGCCGAAGTGCTTGCAAGCACTTACCAAAGTCTGGGAAATCTTATGCAGACGGCAAGGCTGTACCTTGATACGCCCAGACTTGCCGCGCTTACCGCTGTTTCCGTAATTATCGGATTTATCGCAGATATTGCCTTTTCGCAGCTTGCAAGGATAACTTACAAGTGGAGCAGAAAGGAGAGTTTATGATTGAAATTAAAGATTTATGTAAAAGTTACGGTGAAAACGAAGTTTACAAAAATTTCAATCTGGATTTGGAAGACGGTAAAATAACCTGCATTCTGGGGGAAAGCGGCAGCGGAAAGACGACTCTTCTGAATGTTATTGCCGGACTTACAAAGTTTGGCGGTAGCGTTACAAATGTCAGATGTTCGTATATATTCCAGACGCCGCGCCTTGTTCCGAATCTGACCGTTTACGGCAATCTTGCGCTTATTTGCAAAGACGGGGCAAGGATAGAAGATATGTTAAAGCGGTTGCGGATTTCTGACAAACGCGACTGCTATCCCGTTAAACTTTCTGGCGGGCAGGCGCAAAGAGTGGCGATAGCGCGCGCGTTTTTGTATGACGGCGATGTGATTCTTATGGACGAACCGTTTTCGTCCCTTGATTTAAAACTTAAATCGGAATTGACTGAACTCTTTCTCTGCCTTTGGCGCAGTGACGGAAGAACGGCTGTTTTTGTCACGCACGACGTTGACGAAGCGGCGGCTGTGGCTCACAGGGTTTTGGTTATAAACGGCGGTAAAATCGTTTATGATAAAACTTCGTCGGGCGCTCCGCCGAGAAATTTTGAAGACAGTGAACTTATTCGGAGAGAACTTATCTCCGTATTGGTAAAAAATTAAAATAAAAGGAGTAATTATGAAAAAGTTTTTTAAGGAATTTAAAGTGTTTATTTCACGCGGCAACGTGCTCGATATGGCTGTCGGCATTATTATCGGCGGCGCGTTTACCGCAATCATCACTGCGCTGACAAACCAGATTTTGCAGCCGCTTATCAATTGGTTGCTTGCAGGTACCGGCGCGGGGCTGGAAGCTGCCGTAACCGTGCTTAAACCCAGTTACGACGAAGGTACCGGCGCGTTGGATCTGGCAAATTCGATTTATATAAACTGGGGCGCGTTTATTACCGCAATCATAAACTTCATTCTTGTCGCGTTTGTTCTTTTCTGCATAGTAAAATTAATAAACACCGTGCGCGACAGCAGTAAAAAAGTAGTGGAAAAACAGAAAAAATCAATTGAAAAGAAATTGAAGAAAGGCGAAATTACCGTTGAAGAAGCAGCGGCAGAAACCGAAAAACTCGCACAGGAGCCTGCTGCGCCCGTTGAAACGACGGACGACCTGCTGAGAGAAATACGCGACCTTTTAAAGGCAAGCAAAGAGAACGGTAGAGAACACGAATAAAATGTTAAAATCTCACTTAATATGTGAGATTTTATTTTTGTCAAATTGATTTTGTGTTTGTCAAGTATTTAAAAAGGACAAAAGTAAAATATTTACTTTTAAATTTTGAAAAATTTGCGTGTAAACATTTTTCTTTTCACTATATGTTGTGGTATAATCTTACCGTAAGTGACAGATATTGTGGTTTTACGCAACAAAGAATGTAAAACCGGACCTGAATGCGACAATGCAAAAGTAGACGTTTAAAACCGCAATTACAGGCAACAGTATCATAAGAAGCAGATTTTTGAGTCTGTACCGCATAATAAACATACTTACGTAAATTGCTATTGCTCCGCCTAATATTGCGGTAAGGATAAGTTTTCCGTCGCCGCTTGTAACTTTTGAATCGTTATCGCCGAACTCTTCGCGTTGCGCCCGTAAAAGCATTACCGCGTAAAAGTTTACCGCGAGTATATATACGATATAAATAATATAAAGTAGCAGCATATTAAAAGTATGCTTCAAAAGAAGTACTTTAATTCGGAGAAGTCAATGTCCAAAATAGCCGTAATTATGGGAAGTAAGTCTGATTACAACGTAGTAAAACCCGCCGTAGACGTAATTAAAAGTTTCGGTGTGGAAACGGAAGTCAGGGTTATTTCCGCGCACAGAACGCCGGAAGAAGCGCACGAGTTTTCACACAATGCAATAAATCGCGGAGTCGAAGTTATAATATGCGCGGCAGGTAAAGCGGCGCATCTCGGCGGGGTTATTGCGGCAAATACTACTTTACCCGTAATCGGTTTGCCTGTAAAAACGGATATGATGGGCGGGCTTGACAGTTTGCTTTCAATTGTCCAGATGCCTTCGGGTATACCTGTTGCAACGGTTGGGGTGAACGGCGGTGAAAACGCAGGGCTTCTGGCTTTGCAGATACTGGGAATAAAATATCCTGAAATCGCAAAAAAACTCAGCGAATATAAATCGGCAATGAGAAATAAAATTAACGCCGACGATATTGCTCTGCAATCCGAGTTAGAGCAAAAGTAAACCATACCCGCGTTTTATTCGCGGGTATTTCAGTTGTTAAAAATAAAAGTTTTTATATAAGGAGTCATTTATGCAGAAAAAGGAACAGCTCTACGAAGGTAAGGCAAAAAAGGTGTATGCAACCGAAAATGCAGATTACGTTATCGTGTCTTACAAAGACGACGCAACAGCTTTCAACGGACTTAAAAAGGGTACCATTTCGGGCAAAGGCGTTATTAACAATATAATGAGCAATATGATGATGCAGATGCTTGAAAAGAAAGGGATACCCACGCATTTCGTCGAGCAGATTGACGACAGAAACACCGTAGTTAAAAAAGTTGAAATAGTTCCGCTTGAAGTTATTATCAGAAACGTCGCCGCGGGCAGTTTTTCAAAGAGATACGGCGTTGCCGAAGGCACCGCGTTCTGTCAGCCGACTATAGAATTTTCATATAAGAACGACGAGCTTGGCGACCCTTTAATCAACGACTATCACGCTTTGGCTCTCAATCTTGCAACTCCGTCGGAAATCGCTACGATTAAAAATATGGCTTTTGCCGTAAACGACGCAATGAAAGAGTTCTTCAAAGAAATGCATATAGACCTTATAGACTTTAAACTCGAATTCGGCAGATTTAAGGGCAATATAGTTCTTGCCGACGAAATTTCACCCGATACTTGCCGCTTCTGGGAAGCGGGAAGCTGGGATACAACGAAACACGTCAGCCTTGACAAGGACAGATTCCGCAGAGATCTCGGCGGAGTAGAAGATGCTTATAATGAAATTTTTAAACGTCTTACGGGAGAATAATAAATGGGCGGTTTTTTCGGCTCTGTAAAAAAAAGCAGCGCGGTATTTGACGTTTTTCTCGGTACCGATTATCATTCCCATCTCGGTACAAAGCGCGGCGGTATGGCTGCGTTTGATGTCGCGGTAGGTTTGCAACGTGAGATACATAATATCGAAAACGCGCCTTTCAGAACCAAGTTCGAACGCGTTTTGTCCGAAATGAAGGGTAACGCGGCAATAGGCTGTATAAGCGATACCGACCCGCAGCCGCTGTTGATGGTTTCAAGGCTCGGTAAGTATGCGATTTGCACGATAGGCATAATTAACAACGATACTGAAGTTATGAACGATTTACTTGCCCGCGGCGGCTATTTTGACGCTATGACGGGAAGTAAAGTAAACACTAACGAAATTGTTGCGGCGCTTATAAATAGCAAGGACAGTTACGTTGAAGGTATACGCTATGCGCAGGATCGGATAGACGGAACGGCTTCCATACTTCTTTTGACAGACAGGGGTACATTGATAGCCGCAAGGGATAAATTCGGCAGGCTTCCCGTGCTTGTGGGTAAATGTAACGACGGCTATTGCGTATCATTTGAAAGTTTTGCATACAAAAAATTAGGTTATTCCGACGAGTGCGAACTCGGTCCCGGTGAAATTGTCGAAATTTCTCAGGACGGGGTAAAACAGCTTTCGCCGCCGCGGGATAAAATGCGTATATGCGCTTTTCTTTGGTCGTATTACGGATATCCTACGTCTACGTATGAAGGCGTAAACGTAGAAGTTATGCGCTGTAAAAACGGTGAAATTTTTGCAAAGGATGACGCTGAAACGCGTGATTTGCGCGACGTGGATTACGTGGGCGGAGTTCCCGATTCGGGTACGCCGCATGCGATAGGGTATTCAAACGCGAGTAAGATTCCGTTTGCCCGTCCGTATATAAAATATACGCCCACATGGTCGCGCAGCTTTATGCCGGTTAACCAGACGGAGCGAAATAAAGTTGCCAAAATGAAACTTATCCCCGTTCACGAATTTATCGAAGGGAAAAATCTGCTTCTTGTTGACGACTCTATCGTAAGGGGAACCCAGCTTAAAGAAACGGTAGAGTTTTTGTATTCGCACGGAGCAAAAGCCGTGCATATGCGTTCGGCTTGCCCGCCTATTATGTACGGGTGCAAATATCTGAATTTTTCCCGTTCGACGGGCGATATGGATTTAATTACGCGCCGTACTATTTTGGAGCTTGAAGGCGAAGACGGCTTTAATTACATTGAAGAATACAGCGACTCGAAAACCGAGCGCGGTAAAGCGTTGCGTAAAGCGATATGCGATAAATTCAAATTTGAATCGCTTGAATTCCAGTCGCTGGAAGGCTTGATAAAAGCTATAGGCATAGAGCCTTGCAAACTTTGTACTTATTGCTGGACCGGTAAGGAGTAAAAAATGGACGGCGAAATTCATGAAGAGTGCGGTGTCTTCGGCGTGTACTCGACTGAAAACCGCGATGTCGCGCGTACTGTGTATTACGGATTGTATGCTCTGCAACACAGGGGGCAGGAATCAAGCGGTATTGCGGTTGCTTACGCTGATAAAATTTGTTATCATAAGGGTATGGGGCTTGTTTCGGATGTGTTTTCTGACGGCAGTTTGGAAAAACTTCCCGAAGGCGATATAGCCATAGGTCATGTCCGCTATTCGACTACCGGCGCAAGCCAGCTTCTTAATGCCCAGCCGGTTGTGTTTATCGGTAAGTGCGGTAAAATGGCGCTTGCCCACAACGGTAATCTTATTAACACACAGCAGTTGCGTGCCGCGATGATTGAACGAAACGCAGTATTTCAGACGACCATAGATTCGGAAGTTATGGCGGTATTAATTAATGCGTTATCAGACGGTGATATTCTGAAAGGGGTTATGCGCGCCTGCCCGCATTTTAAGGGCTCTTATGCGTTGGTTATAATGACGGCGGACAAACTTATAGCGGTGCGCGACCCTTTCGGTATAAGACCGCTTTGTTTAGGGACAATCGATAGCGACTATATTGTCGCCAGCGAAACTTGCGCGCTTGACGCTGTCGGGGCTGATTTTATGCGCGATGTACAAGCGGGTGAGATTGTGGTTATCGACAACGCCGGAATTCACTCATATATGATGGACAATCTTCCTTTGCAAAGTAAAATTTGCATTTTCGAGTATGTCTATTTTGCCCGTCCGGATACAATTCTTGACGGCGTAAGCGTATATGAAGCCAGAAAAGAAGCAGGTAAAGTTCTTGCGCGGCACTATCCGGTTGAAGCCGATTTGGTTTCCGGCGTACCCGACTCCGGTAACGTAGCCGCGCGCGGCTACGCTGAAGAAAGCGGAATACCGTTTGTGGAAGCGCTTGCAAAAAACAGGTATGTGGGCAGAACTTTTATTCAGCCTAACCAAAAACAAAGAGAAAGCAGTCTAAACGTAAAAATGAACGCTTTGCGCACCAATATTTACGGTAAGCGTGTAATTTTGATAGACGATTCAATAGTACGCGGAACCACAATGCGCAAAATAGTAAAAATGTTGCGTGATGCAGGCGCCAATGAAGTGCATATAAGAGTATGCTCGCCTATTATAAAGCATCCTTGTCATCTCGGTATAGATATTCAGACTTATTCTCAGCTTATAGGCGCATACAAGGATGAAGAAGCAATTTGTGAAAGCCTTGGGGCAGATAGTGTAAAGTATCTTTCGGTCGACCAGCTTATAGATACATGTAAAGGCAAAGCGGGCGGATTTTGTCTCGGTTGTTTTAACGGAGAATATCCATACCCGTCTGACGGCTACCATGCCGATAAGTTTAAACTTGAATAATTAGAAGGAGAAGATATGGCAATTTCTTATAAAGACAGCGGCGTAGACGTTGAAAAAGGTTATGAAGCGGTAAAACTTATGAAACAGCACGTCAAGTCCACTTATACGGCGGGGGTGCTGGGTGACATAGGCTCGTTCGGCGGGTTTTTCAAAATGCCCAAAGGCGTAAAAAATCCCGTACTCGTCGCAGGAACCGACGGGGTGGGAACAAAATTAAAATATGCGATTATTGCGGACAAGCACGACACAATCGGTATAGACGCAGTTGCTATGTGCGTAAACGACATAGTTTGCCAGGGCGCTCAGCCGCTCATCTTTTTGGATTATTTTGCAACCGGTAGTTTAAGCCCAGAAAAGGTTGCGACCGTGGTATCCGGTATTGCCGAAGGTTGCAGACAGTCCGGTGCCGCTTTAATAGGCGGCGAAACTGCGGAAATGCCGGGATTTTATTCCGACGGCGATTATGATATCGCAGGTTTTGCGGTTGGCGTAGTCGACAAAAAGAAGATTATAAACGGTAGCGGCATAAAGGCGGGTGACGTTATTATAGGAATTAAATCCAGCGGAATACATTCCAACGGCTATTCGCTTGTAAGAAAATTGTTAGGTGAAGATATTAAAAAACTTCAAAAAGTAGACAAGGATTTGAGCGAAAAGCCCATTGACGTTTTACTTACTCCCACAAAAATTTACGTAAAAAGTATTCTGGAACTTATAAAGCGCGTTAAGGTTAAGGGTATTGCTCATATTACCGGCGGCGGATTTATAGAAAACATTCCAAGAATTTTTCCTGCGGGAATCGGTTGCGAAATAAAAAAAGATTCCTATGAAGTTCCTGCAATTTTCAAAGCGTTGCAAAAGAAAGCGGGTATTTCGGACGAACAGATTTACAACACCTTTAATATGGGTATGGGAATGGTTGTTTGCGTTGCGGAAAAGGAC
>CAOMHR010000052.1 GCA_948482865.1 Christensenellaceae bacterium | reverse complement strand
ATAATGCCTTGAATAACCGCGAATTTTTTTTGCCAACGCTTGCAATTTATATTAATGTATTGTATAATTAATACAATGCTAAATTGTCGCATTATACAGTTTTACAGTGCTTTGTTAAAGTAAGTTACATACAAGGATAAATTTATGATAATTACAAAAACACCGTTCCGCATGAGCTTTTTCGGCGGTGGTACGGATTTGCCGCAGTTTTATGAAAAATACAGGGGCGCGGTGCTTTCAACAAGTTTTGATAAATACGTGTACGTTACGGTAAGACATTTACCGCGTTTTTTCGAATATACGACCGAACTTATTTATTCTAAAAGCGAAAGAATTTCCAAGCTGGACGATATGGAGCATCCTATGGTCCGCAATGCAATGAAAATGCTGAATATGAAAGAATTGCATATTGCTTACGACGCCGACCTTCCCGCAAGAACGGGGCTTGGAACTTCAAGTACTTTCGCTGTGGGACTTTTAAATGCTTTTTACTGTTTAAAGGGCGAGTACCGTTCAAAAAAGCAGCTTGCAAACGATGCGATTTATTTGGAGCGTACGCTTTGCAACGAAGCGGGCGGCTGGCAGGACCAGATTGCCGCGTCTTTCGGCGGGTTTAACCGTATAGACTTCAGCTCGAACGGCTACCACGTCAATCCCGTAATAATCAAGCCTGAAAGAAAAAAACAGTTGAACGAAAATTTAATGCTGTTTTTTACAGGCTTTAAACGTTATTCCGCCGAAATACAGAAGTCTACCGTATGCTCTATGGGAGACACGCAAAAACAATTATTCCGTATGCTTGATCTGGTGGACGAAGCGCAATGCATTCTTGAAAACAACGAAAGCGATTTGGATGAATTCGGCAAACTTCTTGATACCACATGGCGGTTAAAAAGACAGACCGGCAGCAAAGTTTCAACAGATTCTATAGACGTTCTTTACGAAAAAGGTATAAAAGCAGGAGCGCTCGGCGGTAAACTTCTCGGCGCGGGCGGCGGCGGTTTTCTGCTTTTTTATGTCCGTCCGGACAAGCAGGAGAGTGTACGAAACGCGTTGTCTGATTTAATGGAAGTTCCGTTTGAATTTGAAAGAAGCGGAACAAGGGTCATATATTATTCGCCCGAATTTTTTGATAAAACCACCAGTAAAGAGGACTGATATGAAAGTCGTAATAATGGCGGGCGGAAAGGGAACGCGCATTTCTTCGGTTGTCTGCGATATTCCCAAACCGATGATTAAAATTGCAGGTAAACCCGTTCTGGAACGCGAAATTGAATGTCTGCGCAGTCAGGGATTTACCGATATAATTATTACGGTTGGACATCTCGGTAATGTGATTACTGACTATTTTAAAGACGGTTCGGCGTTCGGCGTAAATATAGAATATTTTGTTGAAGATATACCGCTTGGTAATGCGGGTGCACTGTTTAAATTAAAGGATAAACTTAGAGAAGATTTTTTGCTCCTGAACGCGGATGCCGTTTTCGATATCGATTTTAACCGTTTTGTAAAATACCATAAATCAAAGGGCGGGCTGGTTACGTTGTTTACACACCCGAACAGCCATCCCTACGACAGCGGTTTGATTATTGCCGACGGTCAGGGGTGCGTTCAAAAATGGCTTGCAAAGGAAGACGAAAGACCGGAGTTTTACCGTAACAGGGTAAATGCGGGTCTGCATGTTATATCTCCCGAAGTTTTAAATGCCGAAATCACATCGGCGAAAGTCGATTTGGACAGACAGCTTTTAAAACCTTTGGCAGGCAGCGGAAAAATGTTTGTTTACGACAGTCCGGAATACGTAAAAGATATGGGTACGCCTGACCGTTATGAAAGCGTTTGCCGCGATTTTGAAAAAGGTATAGTTCACAGTAAAAATTTACAGAATTTGCAGAAGGCAATTTTTTTGGACAGAGACGGAACTTTGAATAAATATGTTGGATTTTTGCGCAACATCGAAGATTTCGAACTCTGTGAAGGCGCTGCGGAAGCAGTAAAGAAAATAAACGGCAGCGGCTATCTCGCAGTGACGGTTACAAATCAGCCTGTTATTGCGCGGGGCGAAGTTACTTTCGGCGGGTTGCGGCAAATTCACAATAAAATGGAAACGCTTCTTGGATTTAAGGGGGCTTTTCTGGACGCTATTTATTTTTGTCCCCATCACCCGCACGGGGGATATGAAGGCGAAATACCCGAACTTAAAACAGAGTGCGGTTGCAGAAAGCCCAAGCCGGGTATGCTTTTAAAAGCCGCCGAAGATTTGAACATAGATTTGTCGCAAAGCTGGATTGTCGGCGACGGCGAAAACGACGTTATGTGCGGTATAAACGCTGGTTGCAAGACTGCTGTTATCGGAAAGGACGAAAGAGCTGATTTGTGCGGTAAAGATTTGCTTGATTGTATAAATAAAATTTTGGGTTGAATATGGAAAAAGAATTACTTGCGCACGTTGAAAAACTGATAGACCGCTATCCTGTTTTGTCTTCGTGCAAAGAAGATATAATCGCAGCTTTTAACGTTCTGGAAGAGTGTTATGTTTCCGGACATAAACTTCTGATTGCCGGTAACGGCGGAAGCTGCGCCGACGGCGGGCATATAGCGGGAGAGCTGATGAAGGGCTTTAAACTCCCCAGAAAATGTTCAGACGGTTTCGCTTTGAAATTGAAAGAAATTGATGCCGTGCGCGGCGCAGAGCTTGCCTTACGCTTGCAGGGCGGTTTGCCTGTAATAGCGCTGGACGGACACCAGGCGCTCAATACGGCTTATATTAACGACGTACAGAACGGCGGATATTTGACTTATGCGCAGCAGACGAACGTTTACGGACAAGCGGGCGACGTGTTGTTGGGGATTTCCACTTCCGGCAATGCTGAAAACGTTATGTTTGCAACCGTAGTCGCAAAAGCGAAAGGATTGAAAGTAATAGGACTTACGGGAGCGCACGGCGGCAAACTTGCAAAAGTTGCGGACGTGGCAATAAAGGCGCCTGAAGCAGAAACCTATATGATTCAGGAATTGCATCTGCCCGTTTACCATTGTCTGTGCCTTATGCTTGAAGAAAGATTTTTTGGTTGACCGAATGAAAAAAATTCAGTTTTTAAATACATTTGTAAATAACTGCACAATGGACGAATGTCTTGACGCAGTAGAAGAAATGATTGCGGCGGAAAAAAAGTCATATATTGTGGCGGTAAACGTCGACGTTATTATAAAAATTGAAAAGGATAACTTTTTAAAAAAAATAACCGACGAAGCGGATATGGTGCTTGTCGACGGCAAGCCTTTGATATGGATAGCGAAAAAGCATAAAAAGCCGATTTATGAAAAGGTTTCCGGCTCGGATATGGTTCCGTTGCTTTGCGGGAGAGCGGCGGATAAAGGCTATTCGGTTTTTATTCTCGGCGGTAAAGACGGCGTTGCCGAAAAGGCAAAAATTAAACTGGAAGAAAAATATCCGCAGATTAACGTTGTCGGAACTTACGCTCCGGCTTTCGGTTTTGAAAAAGACGCCGCAGAGGTTGAAAGAATAAATACGTCGATTAACGAAGCGCGGCCCGATATATTGCTGGCTTGTCTCGGCTGTCCCAAGCAGGAAAAGTTTGTTTATGAAAATATTGATAAATACGAAGCAAAAGTTTCTGTGTGCGCAGGCGCAACGGTGGATTTTTTGGCGGGTAACGTAAAGCGTGCTCCCAGATGGATGAGCAACCATGGATTGGAGTGGTTGTATCGCTTTTTTAAAGAGCCTGCAAGACTGTTTAAAAGATACTTTATAGACGATATAAAAATTTTCAGGCTGGCAAGGAAATATAAGCCCGGAAGAAACAAATAAAAAGGATTGATATGAGAGAAATAGTAGAACTGGACGAACTGAAAAATATTGAACTTTCAATAATGAAAAAAGTTCATCTTTTCTGCGTAGAGCAAAATATCACCTATTATCTTTCATACGGAACTTTGCTGGGCGCTGTCCGTCATAAAGGTTTTATTCCCTGGGACGACGATATTGATATTCAGATGACAAGACCGGACTATGAAAAGTTTTTAAATTTGTTTCCAGCCTATGCAAAGCAAAACGGATTAATGGTTGTCAACCATACTACAAAACCTTACTACGGAAGAAATTTTTCAAAAATAATAGATTGCGATACGGTTTTGATTGAACCGCAATACAAGACGGACGACCCTATCGGTGTTTTTGTGGACATCTGGCCTTTGGACGGTTTGCCCGATAATAAAGTTAAAAGATATTTTTACGATAAACGCGCTGTTTTACTGTCAAAACTTATACTGGCTTCTTCCATGAAAAAAGATAAGAGCCTTAGCTTTTTCAAAAGAGCGGCAATATTTTTTGCTGGTATGTTCAATCCACATAAACTGGTTTTAAAACTTGAACGCATGGCGAAAAAGTATCCTGTCGAAAGAAGTAAATTTATTAAATGTTATCTGGCGGGCAGTTTTATTTTCAGCAGAGACGAATATAAAGAAAAAATATTATTGCCGTTTGAAGACACGGAATTTTTTGCTCCCGCAGAGTATGATTCAATTTTAAAGAAAGAATACGGAAATTATATGCAGCTTCCGCCTTTGGAAGAAAGGGTTCCGCATCACATTATAAACACTTATTACAAATAGATTTATTACTGAAGCATTGGTTATATAGAAATTTTTAAATTGGTTGCAGAGATGGCTAAAAAAGAATTTTGCTTAAAAAATTCCAATATTTTGTTTTTTACAAGCGTTATGAAACAGGGCGGGACAGAACGCGTAATTTTGCAGATGTGCAAAATTTTAAAGGACCGCGTGAATAAGATTTACGTCTGTTCAAGCGGCGGCGACAGCGTAAAACAACTGGAACTTATGGGGATAGAACATATAACCGTTTCGGATATTGAAAGTAAATCGCCCGTTAAAATTCTGAAAAATCTGCGGTTTCTGAAAAAATTAATCAAAGAGAAACAGATTGATATAATTCATTCTCACCACCGAATGGCGGCATTTTTTATCAGGCTGGCGGGGCAGACAAAGAAAAAAATTCATTTTGTAAACGTTCATAACACTTTTTACAATAAAAAACGGTTGACCCGTTTTGCATATAAAAATGCGCAGATTTTTGCCGTAGGGGAAAAGGTAAAAGAAAACCTTTTAAAATTTTACAATTTACCTGAAAATAGAGTTTACGTTTTGCGTAATGCGGTCGAGCCGTTTGACGGTGAAATAACTCCGCTGAAAGTTATAGAAGATTTTAAAGAGCGCAGTTGCAAATTTATTTGCAACGTCGGTAGACTGACAGAACAAAAGGGAATGGAATATTTCATCAGGTCATTGCCCTTGGTGAAAAATGCTGTGTCTGACGTCAAATATCTTATTGTCGGCGACGGCGATCTAAGGGAGTATTTACACGGATTGACGGACAGCCTTGATTTAAATCAGGACGTTATATTTTTAGGTTACCGCACAGATATAAGAAATATAATGGCGCAGTGCGATTTTGTGGTTTTAAGTTCGCTTTGGGAAGGGTTGCCTTTAACCCCGATTGAAGCGTTTTCGGTGAAAAAGACCATAGTGGCTACTGCTGTAGACGGTACGGTGGAAGTGGTCAAAGACGGAGTAAACGGTATGTTGGTTACGCCGGAAAATTCACAGGCTATTGCGGAAAAAGTAATCCGGCTGTGTCAAAACGCCGAACTGAGAAATCAGCTTGAAATCAATGCGTTTGAAACTTATAGGGAGAATTTCAGCTTTGAAGGCTATGCTGAACGCGTGCTGGAATTTTACGACAGATTTATTTGCGCAGGCAAATCCAAGACGGGGAAACGTGTATGAAAAGAGTTATAACGTACGGTACTTTCGATATGTTGCATTACGGACATATTAACCTGTTGCGCCGCGCGAAAGAGCTGGGCGACTATCTTGTCGTTGCATTGTCTACCGATAAATTCAATCTGGAAAAAAAGAATAAAAAATGTTTCTTTTCTTACGAGCAAAGAAAACTGCTTCTTGAATCTATAAGGTTTGTCGATTTGGTGATACCCGAAGAAGATTGGGAGCAAAAGAAAAGCGATATGCATCTTTACCGGATCGATACTTTCGTTATAGGCGACGACTGGAAAGGTAAGTTTGATTTTTTGAAAGACGAAGGCGTTGAAGTTGTATATCTTGAAAGAACGCCTGAGATAAGTACTACCCAAATAAAGCAGGATCTGAAAAATAAATAGTTTGAACTCAAATGGAAAATAACGATATAATATTGCAGCATATGCACAGTCTGCATCTGATACTTGCAGATGAAGTAAAACGCATTTGCGAAAAACATAATATCAGATATTTTATGATTGCGGGGACGCTGCTCGGCGCCGTCCGTCATAAGGGTTTTATTCCCTGGGACGACGATATGGATTTCGGAATGCTAAGGAATGATTACGATAAATTCGTTTCCGTTTGCGCTGCAGAAATAGATGAAAATAAATTTTATCTCCAAACGGATAAAAAAGATAAATATTACACTTTCAATTTCGCAAAACTGCGTTTGTGCGGAACAAAGGTAATAGAAAGTTTTTCTTTCGACGTGCAGACGAATCAGGGCATTTATATCGATATTTTTCCCATCGACAACCTTGCCGACGGTAAAACGGCAGCGCGGTTGCAATGTAAAAAATTTTGGTTTTACAGAAGTCTTTTATGGATAAGATGCGGCTACGGAAGCGGCGAAGTGAAAAAGAAAACGTCATATAAAATCGCAAGGTTTATTTCGCGGTTTTTTTCCATAGAATATCTGAAAAAACGGAAGCTGAAAATAATAACCAAATACAAAAATAAAGATACGCGTTACGTTGTAACGAGCGACGGCACTTACGGACTAAAAAAAGAAACGCTTGAAAAAGCGTGGTTGAATAATTTGAAAAATTACGACTTTGAAGACAGGCAGTATCCGGGCATTGCAGATTACGACACCTATTTAACCTATTTTTACGGGGATTATATGCAACTGCCTTCCGTAGATAAAAGAAACCATCACGGCAGGCTTGAAGTGGATTTCGGCAGTTATTGATTTAACGGTGATTTAATATGAAAGATATAAAATTATGGGTAGTAACACATAAAGAAAAAAATATTGCTTATCCGCACAGGACTTATATAAAAGTTGGGAACGGCGCAGTAAATCAGGATATGATTACGGATGCTACGGGCGATAATATTGCGCAAAAAAATAAAAATTATTGCGAGTTGACCGCCGTATACTGGATTTGGAAAAATACGAAAAGTGACGTGGTAGGCATTGAACACTACCGCAGAATTTTCGGTTTTAACTTATGGGACGCAAAAAATTATTTTATTTTGAGACCCGCAAAAATTGAAAAATATCTTAAAAAGTATGACGTTATCTGTCCTAAGAAATTCAGATTCAAAGACACGTTGCTCAACAGATACCGCCAGAATTTTGACGAACATGATTTTGACGCGATAAGGAACATAATAGGCGAAAAATATCCCGACTATATCAACGCTTACGATTATGTTATGAATTCAAATATGGGTACCATGTGCAATATGATGATTTGCAATAAAACGTTGTTTGACAGTTATTGCGAATGGCTTTTTGATATTTTATTTGAGTCGGAAAAGTATATTGACCCCAGCACAAGGGACGCATACCGCGCGAGAGTATTCGGATTTTTGTCCGAAAGGCTTTTGAATATTTGGCTGGTTAAAAATAGTTTAAAAGTTAAGTATGTTACGGTAGTGCGTACAGACGAAGGAAGAATTAAAGGACTTGCAGGCGTTCTGTTAAATAAAATCAAATGTATTTTGCAGAGAAAAATAGTTAAAGTCAAATATGTTAAGTGAAGTAAAAAATTACGGCACAACTAAATATTTATTTATAGGTAAAAAAAAATATAAATTAAGTACGTTCATTTTCGTAATTTCTTACTTTGCCTATCTTGTCTGTACTATTTTTTCGCAGACTGAATTCGAAAACACATACGGCTCGTCAGTTATAAACGCGTTTCAGTTGCTGGCTATATGTCTTGTTGTCGTAAAATTTTTTGCGGACGGAACTTATAACCTGAGAAATCTGGGTTTATGGACGCTGATAATTTTGTTCAGTCTGTATGTCTCTTATAAATCAAAGAATTATACGATTGTCATTCCGCTGGCGGCTTATGTGTTTTGCGGAAGCAATATCGATGACAAAACAGTTATAAAAACGTCTTTTATCGCGCTGTCCGTGATGATTGTAATAACGGTTTTCAGCTCGGTTATAGGAATCATTCCTTTTAATTACACCGTTCAGGACGGCGGCAGGCTGAGATATGCGTTAGGTTTTGTATATACTACTTTTTTAGCGAATTATTTTTTTCACGCATTATTAATGTGGCTGTTTTTGAAACGGCGCTGTCCGAATTTAATTGAAAGTATAATAATTCTGCTTATAAATTATGTAATACACTATTTTACCGACACAAGGGCGGTTTACTATTTAACCTTTCTTCTGATAGCGGTTTGCTGGATTTTTAAACTTGTATGCCGCATAGACAAAAGTAAAATACGCTATCTGTTTGCCGCAACTTTTATTTTATGTGCGGTCGCGGCGTTAAGTTTGCAGGTATTCTACGACCCTGAAATAGAGTGGATGCAAAAACTTAATTCGCTTTTGAATACCAGACTGTATTTCGGAAACAAGGCGTTTACAGAATACGGAATTCCGCTTTTCGGTCAGAAAATAACTTGGGTGTCATTCGGCGCGACTTCGGGGGATTATTTCTACGTTGACTCGTCGTATATGAATATAGCGGTCAATTACGGAAGCGTTATGCTTGTCTTGCTTCTTGCAGGATTTACCTTTCTTATGTTAAGGTATATAAAAGCAAACAAACTGTATTGCTGTATCGCGCTGGCGTTTTTAGCGGTTCACTCTATAACCGATCCGCAGCTTTTCAGTATTATCTGTAATCCTTTTATGGTTTTGCTTGGCAGTTTTATTCCGCTGACGGCGAAGCCTAAGAAAAGGAGCATAAGCGCGTCGACTGGATATGTTGTAAACACCGCGCCGCCTGCTTCCGCTGTAAAAAGCGGCAAAAAGAGCGTTAAAAAAAATTACGCTTACAATCTGCTGTACGAATTATTTTTATTGATAATTCCCATAGTAGTTACTCCGTATGTCGCCCGCGTATTGGGTGAAACCGGTTCCGGACAGTACAGTTTTACTTATTCTATATCAACCTATTTTACGCTTTTTGCGTCTTTGGGGTTCAGCTTTTACGCACAGCGTCTTGTTGCAAGTCATCAGGGCGATAAAGTGCGGCAAAGCAAAGATTTTTGGGAGATATTTTTTGTAAGGCTTATTCCGGTCGGAATAACTTTAATAGTGTACGTGATACTTGCGG
>CAOMHR010000051.1 GCA_948482865.1 Christensenellaceae bacterium | reverse complement strand
ATGGGCAACTATCCGGGGGTTCAAATCCCTCTCTCTCCGCCATTAGTAAATAATACGAACCATAATGAAAATTATCGGTTCGTTTTATTTTACAAAGTTAATATTTGGGTTTAAAATTGAAATGTGATTTGTAAATCAGTAATTATGAGAAAATACTATGAAAAATGAAAAATACGCTGTTTGCGTTGAATGTGGCAGTAAATTTCTTAAATCAAGTTCAGTGATGGAATCTCTATGCCCGGAGTGCGCAAGTATTATATACGGTTATCCAAATTGTGAACATATTTTTAAAAATGGCAGATGCATACATTGCTATTGGAATGGAAACCGAAGCGATTATATAAAACATTGTTTAAATATCGATAACAAAGAAAATAAAAATTAAAATGAATGATACGGTTCACTGCTCTTTTTATTAATGGTTTAGCATAATGAAAGTAAAAATGTTTGTACAGTTTAAGATTAATTGTGAAAGCATGATAGAGTCGTCCGCATTTTATCAAGTCCCGCCACGGCGCCACTAGTCCTATGATATGTATAATATTTGTTTCAAATTCGCTGTTTATGGGCAATGCGTTTCCGTATTTGTGTGCTACAATAACGCTACCAAACATAAGGAGAATTCATTATGGATATGCAAAAAATCGGTGCCTTTTTAGCTGAATTGCGGAAAGAAAAAAATCTTACGCAAGATGAATTGGGCGAACAAATCGGTGTAACGAATAAAACCGTTTCTCGTTGGGAAAACGGTAATTATTTACCGCCTGTTGAAATTCTGCAAATTTTAAGCAAATTTTATGATGTTAGCATAAATGAAATATTAAACGGCGAAAGAATAAACGATAGCGATTATAAAAACATTTCGGAAGAAAACGTAAAATCCGCACTAAATAGAAGTAACGCCATAATAAGTAAGCACAAAAAAATTATGAATTGGATTATTGCTATTGTTGTGGCTTTATTATATATTATAATTAGTTTAATATCACAAAAATGGCAGTACACTTGGATTGTTTGGATTGTGTATTGCGCATATCGCACAGTCGAAAGTATTGTCATTTGTTTTTTGAATAGTCACGTTAAGTCTAAATAAAAATTTGTTTTAGGCTACTCTTGCTCCGCTAAGTTTATTCAAATAATACCAAACCTGTATATAACCCAATTTTCAAAAGTTTTTCGGTTTTGTCTTTTTCTCCGATATAATTAAAAAGCTCACAATCGTACGATTGTGAGCTTTTTATTGTAGATTTTATTCGACTTTCAGACCCCAGCAACGGTGGCGTTTGACAATTTCGTGATTGTAATGTTTCCAAAGGTTTTGTATGTGCAGATTTTCTTCAAGCATAGGACCAGTTTCTATATATTTAACGCCCAGCTTTAAAACGCCTTTTGAACACTCATTCATAATCAGCGCAACCGCGCCCTGATTATTATGCTCCGCGGTAATGCCTATACTCATCATCTCCGCAACTTTTACGTGCTTCAAAGCCTTGATAAACGGAATTAAGCCGAACGGCAAAATATGCCCGCGTCCCTTTCGCAACGCTTCGTTTATGGAAGGCATCATAAAACCGTAGGCAATGACTTTATCGTCTTTAAGAACCGCCGTTGAAAGTTCTGGCAAAAGCACTAAACTTACGCTGTCAATTTCACGCTTTTTCTGCTTTTTGCTCAACGGACTTGTGCCGTACAGTTTTGAATAGGCTTCGTCCAGAACGTCCATACACTGCATAAGATAGCCGTGCAGTTTCTTTTTATCATGCTTTAAAAGATACGCCACGTCAAGAATTTCATATCCGTTTCTCTTGGCGATTTTTTCGCTTAACGCCGCAATCCTTTCGTCGGCTTTTTCCGGCACGGTAATGCGGTAACAGTTCCAGTCCACCACCTTATACGCGCCGAGTTCCTGCATATGCTTGACGTAATACGGATAATTGTAAATTTCTATGTACGTCGAAGGCTGGTCAAAACCTTCGATAAGCATACCTTCTTCATTCAGATCCGAAAAACTTATCGGACCTATAATTTCATCCATACCCAGTTCTTTCGCCCACTTGTAAAGCTCGGCAAACATGGCTTTGGTTACTTCGATATCGTCTATAACGTCAAACCGCGTAAAACGCAACTGTTTAAGTCCCGACTTTTCGTTTGCGCCGCGGTGCCATATCCCCGCAACCCTGCCTGCGATTTTTCCGTCTTTATATGCCAAAAACATTTTGCAGTCGGCAAAACGGAACGCGTCGTTTACTTTGGGGTCGAATTCGGCGAACTCGTCCATATACAAATTGGGGACGGCGTACTTATTGTTTTTATATAAATCTACACGGAATTTAAAGAACTTTTTCTTATCCCTTTTGGAATGAATTTGCTTGATTTTTATATTCAACTTTTTATCCTTCGTTTTACGCGCCAAAAGCACGGCTTGCAAAACTTACATTCTCAGAATAATATACTATCAAAAAACCGGCGTTTTGTCAAAGGCGCAAAACGCAAACTTGTCTTATCGGGACGAAAATTGTAGAAAATGCATATAACCGTCGTCACATAAGCGGCGAAAATATTTTGAGAAAACCCGTAAAAATCTTCCCCGCAATGCCTACCCTACCCTGTTTTGCAGGTTCGTTTTCAGCAAAAACGGCATTAAAATCATTTTCCGCGTCCGCAATAAACCGCTTATCGTCAGTGAAAACGCCGTTATCGAATTCAAGATAGAACGAGCGCATATCCATATTTACCGAACCCGTTGCGGCGCAGCCATCAGAAAGAACCACCTTGCTGTGTACAAAAGTATTTTCGGCAAAGTAAACTTTAACACCGTACGGAATAAGGCTTTGTGCATACGACACGGTCATTCTGTATAAAAACCGCCAGTCGGGAACTTCTGGCAGAACCAGCCGCACATCGACGCCCGACAACGCTTTTGCTTTAAGCGCGCAAAGCACGCTGCCGCCCGGCACAAAATACGGGGTCATTATATACAGCCTGCTTTTTGCAGAATTAATCATACTGAGATATACGGAGTGACAGACGTCTTCCTTCAAGTCCGGTCCGCCCGCGTAAGGCATAACGACGGAAGAGTTATCCGCAGGCTCCGAAAGCCCGACATAATCGCCCCAATCCGCGCTTTTTCCGCACACGAACTCCCACTGGCGCAAAAACGCAAGGGTCATTGCGTCTACTGCACCGCCATCGATTCTGACGCCCGCGTCTTTGAAAACGGCGCGGCTCTGTATACATTCGTCAACGACATTGCAACCGCCCGCATAGGCGGTTTTACCGTCAATTACGATAATCTTTCTGTGGTCGCGGAAATTGAGCGCAAACGAAAAGGGCGACAGCATTCTTGAAAATGGCTGCAACAGAATACCTGCCTGTCTGACCCGCTTTTTTGCGTTGCGGCTCAAAAGCCCGAGACTGCCCGCGTCGTCGTACATAATGCGCACTTCCACGCCCTGCTCTACCTTGCGCGACAACGCTTTTAACAGCCTTTCAAACAGTTCTCCGTCGGCAACGATAAAAAATTCGATAAACACAAATTTTTCCGCACTGTCCAGACGATTGAAAAAATCTTCGAAAAACGCGGCGGGCGAATTTAAGTATTTTATATCCGTACCGCCATACGGAACGAACCCCGCGGCGTTGTTCAAATAGGTGCATATACCGCGCGCTTCTTCACTGCAATCCGATAAAACGAATTGCGGCGTGTATTTCTTCGACCGTGCGTGAAGGCGGTCAAACAAACGCTTATAAGCGCCGTAACAAACCTTTTTGTGCGCAAGAATAAAAATTATATAGCCGCTTCCGCAGGATAGAACCATCAGAATAAGCCAGCCCGCTTTACTTTGCGCGTCCCTGTCCGAAATAAAAACGGCTATGCAGGTAATCAACGTCAACGCTAACGAAACATAAAAAAAGACGGGAAAAACGCAGGCGAAAAATACGTATAAAAAGACAAGCGTACACATCTGCACCGCGAGAGTAAAAGCGGTTGCAAAACACACGAACGCGCCGACGCCCTTGGGCTTGACGCGCACGGATTTGACTTTATTCTCTTTTGCGTCCGCACGGTTTTTATACATATAATCAATTATACCCCTATTACACGAAATTGGCAAGCTGCGCGGTATTGACAAACGTAGTAAAATTATATACAATTATAGAAGATATGAAACTCAAAAGATATACCGACGTCGGCTTAAAAGCTGCGACAGGCTTACTGCTTGCAATTGCGCTGGTGCTTACGTTCACCGTTTCGGACTACTACATATTCAACCGCATTGGCGAATTCAACTTTGTTTTCGTATTCAGCCAATGGGTAAAAAAAGCGGGACTTCTGCTTTTGCCGCTTGCAATCTTTTACAAAAAGAAATGTTGCGCGGACATTGCAAAGTACGTTCTTCCGCCCTTTGTAATTTTGTCCTGTTGCCTGTTCGGGGAATTTTTTGACGTTACTATGCTGACGGGCGAAAGCAACGCCGCCGAAGTTTACGCGCATATTAACGAGTTCATACCCAAAGCCGCGAATATGGCGCTGTTCTTTATAAGCAACGCGCTTTACCTTGCGATTTGCGCCTTTCTGTTTGTGCGCGACGGCTGGAAAGTTAACGGTAAATCATTCATCTGGCTGCCCTTCGCTCTGCTTGCGTGTATGCCGCTGAACATATTTGAAAACTTCTTTGACATTGACAAAATCCCCCAAAACAGTTTTCTAAGGTTCAGAAATTTTACGCTGTGGCATTTTCTCGCGATACTCGTTCTTGCAGGATTTACTATCGGCGGTTACTACTTCCTTAAAAACAAGCCAAAGGAAAAACAGCACGAATTTCTTGCCGCAGCCGCAGTTGTGTTGCTAATCCAGTACCACAGTAAAGACTCTATGGTAATGGGCGACGGATACAACGTTTACCACACGGTATTTGCGTGCATTCCGCTGTTTATCTGCAATATCGGCGTGTACGTCGCCTGCATATCCGTCTTTCTGAAAAAGCGGTTTTTGTACGCGATTTCGTTCTTCGTACACGCGGCGGGCGCGATTTCTGTGTTTGTGTACTTCGGCAAAGACGAAATGTCTGACTACGGAATTTTTTGCAGCTATTCCATTTTATACTTCTGTCTTACCCACTGCCTGTTATTCGCGCTTTCGGTGTTGCCGACCGCGCTGGGGCATTACAAGTACAGACATAAAGACTGCCTGATTCCGCTTGCGTACTATTTTGCAGTAATTATAATAGCTTCCCTTTCAAGCGCTCTCGTTTCGTCCGCTTCAATGGAATTTACATACAACGGCTATACCTTGCAGGACGGCGAATGGCTGCAACCCAACTATGCGTTCACACAGATAAATCCCCTGCCTTTTGAACTGCCCGTATGGAGACTTACTATCTGGCGGTACGATTTAAACGCCCTTTACATAATAGGACTGTACGCCGCATACGTAGCTATTTTCTACGCGTTGAACGGGGCATACTTCGCATTTCTTGCAATACGCAAAAGAGTACTTAAACCCAAGGCGGAACCGCTTGTCGCAATACGGCTTTCACCCGATACAGAAACAGCCGAAGGCGAAGCCGCGGTGACCGAACAGGAAAACGACCAAGAAAAAGAAGAAAAAGTTTAATACATATTTAAGCCCCGCGCCTTACACGGCGCGGGGCTTTTTATATTATTTTATTTGGACGAGACTTTGCGTACCGTCACGCCGCTTCTGTGTCCGTACGATTTTACCGAATTGGCTATATTGTTCATATGGTCGCCTATACGCTCCATATTTACCGCAAGCTGCAAGAATACGGCGCCCGCTTCCGCGGTACACGTACCTTCGGTCATACGGCGGAGATGAGACTGCTGCATTTGGCGGTTAACGTCGTCGGTCGCGGTTTCTTCCCTTTCAACGTCGGGCAGGTAATTCAAATCGCTGCCCGCAAACACCTGACCGGTGTACCTGTAAAGGTTGGTTATATGTAAATCCATTTCACGAATTTCTTCTTTGGCGTGGTCTGAAAATTCCAATTTGTCTTCCACGCTCTTTTCCGCGTACTCCACTATATTTTCGGCATAGTCGCCTATACGTTCTATATCCGAAGCCACATGATAGAAAGAGCTGACTTTCTTTTCGTCGGTTTCGGAAATTTCGGTAAGCGAAAGCTCTATAAGGAAGGATATAATGTGCTTGTTCATTGCGTTTATGCTTTTTTCGGTTTCGTCAAACTCTTCCCTGTGGGAAAGGTCGCCCGAAAAGAGCATATCCAATGAAAGTTTATAGTTTTTAAAAGCCTTATCCGCCATACTCAGTAATTGCCGTCTCACCTGTCCCACCGCGATTGCGGGGGTCTTTAAAAGACGTCTGTCCAGAGTATCCTGCTCTTCCTTGCTGTCTGCGCCCTTTTTGTCGGGAACTATAAGGCAGGCGAGTTTTACGAGATAGTTTACAAATCCGATCAGAATTGCGGTGGTCAGCACGTTGAACGCCATATGGAATATAGCTATCTGCCACGATAAATCGGGAATAAATGAATTTAAAAATCTTTCGAGATGCCCGCTTAAAAACGCCAGCGGAATTATGAAGATAATGCTTCCCAAAACGTTGAACAACAGATGCACTACGGCCGCTCGCCTTGCGTTTACGTTTGTGCCCAACGACGAGAACAGGGCGGTCACGCAGGTTCCGACGTTTGTACCGAGTATAATAAACATACCCATAGGCAGCGTGATAAGATTTTCATTTGCAAGTGAAATTACTATTGCCGTAATAGCCGACGAAGACTGCACAAGACCCGTCAGCGCCGCGCCAAGAAGGAACAACACTATAATATGCCAGGTGAGCTTATCCGCGCCTTTACCTATGCCTATAAACGCCTGCTCTATTACGAAATTTATATGTTCGTCGGCAAGCATATTCTTCATAGTCATAGACATAAACTGCATACCCACGAATATGAGACCCAGACCCTGCAAAATAGCGCCCACGCGCTTTATTTTTTCCTTTTTGCTCAACATCGACATAAGCATGCCGACGAAAGCCGAAAAGGTAAATAACGCTGTTATAATTAAAAGTTCGTCACCTACCGTGGAAATGGCGGTTAACAAGGCGGTTACCGTAGTGCCGATGTTGGCGCCCATTATTACCGAAGCCGCCTGCGTAAGCGTCATAAGCCCCACGTTTACGAAGCCTACAATCATTACCGTTGTCGCGGACGAGCTGGTTACGATTGCCGTTACCGCCGCGCCGGTAGCAATGCCGCGGAATCTGTTTTTCGCCGCTTTCGCCATAAGACGGCGCATAGATTTGCCTGCCGCCCTTTCAAGGTTCGAACCCATAAGGTTCATACCTATTATGAATGCGGCGACGCCGCCGAGCAACATTAATAGGCTGCTTATAATGGTAAGGACGTTTGATGCTGTCAATGCAGATAAAGACGCTGCCATTAATTAATCTTTCTCCTGTAAATTACGCAAAGCCGAGACCCTGCAATGCTATTTTAACAGATATTTTTTTCAAATGTCAAATGAAATATATAAATTCATTTTTAATTAATGTTGCAAATACTTTATATTTGATTTACAATAATGTTATGTTTAATATCGTATTGGTCGAGCCCGAAATACCGCAAAATACGGGCAATATTGTAAGAACGTGCCACGCAACGGGTTGCAGGCTTCACTTAGTGCGCCCGCTCGGATTTGAAATAAGCGACAGGAATTTAAAACGCGCGGGTCTTGATTACTGGGACGAAGTGGAAATTTTTTACTACGACAGTTTTGACGAAGTGTTAAAGGCAAACCCTGACGGGCGTTTTTACTATTTTACCACCAAAGCGCTTAAAACGCACTGCGACGCCCGGCTTTCCGCAGGCGATTTTCTGGTGTTCGGCAAAGAAACCAAAGGACTTGATGAAAATCTTTTAAAAGCGCATAAACAAAGCTGTCTGAGAATTCCTATGATTGGTGAAACGCGCAGTCTTAACCTTTCAAACTCGGTAGCGATTGCCGTCTACGAAGGGCTGCGGCAAAACGGCTTTAAAGGATTTAAAACCGAAGGTCGGCTGCACAACCTTGACTGGGATTAAAGCGGTAATAATTTACAGTAACGGGTGGCGTTCGGTTTAGTTGTAAGCCGCGCCCAACGCTTTACATTTTTAATTTATTATTGTATAATACGGCTATGGAGCTTGAAAGCATTGTAGTTGCGAGCGGCAACAAAAACAAGATACGCGAAATAAGACAGATTTTCAAAAACGTAGTAATTATCAGTATGCAGGACCTGGGATTTGACGGAGACATTGAAGAAACGGGCTACTCTTTTAAAGAGAACGCAAAAATCAAAGCGCAATTCATTTCGCAAAGGTACAACATACCCGCTCTTGCAGACGATTCGGGGCTTTGCGTCCGCGTACTCAACGGCGCGCCCGGCATTTACTCGGCGCGTTTTTCGGGCGAAGGCGACAAGGCGAACAGAGATTTGCTGTTGCACCGCTTGCAGGGAATCTGCGACCGCGCCGCTTATTTTGAAAGCGCGGTGTGCCTGTATATGCCCGACGGCAAAACGTACTTCGGCGAAGGCAGAACGCACGGCAGAATTTTGCAGGAAGAAATAGGGCAAAACGGATTCGGTTACGACTGCATTTTTTACTCGGACGATTTGAAAAAGAGTTTCGGGCTTGCAACCGCGGAAGAAAAAAATTCGGTATCCCACCGCTACCGCGCCCTTTGCGACCTTAAAAGCAAATTATGAAAAAGATTACTGTTGTTTCGGACTCGCACGGAAACCGCCGCGCGCTGGACGGACTGGACGTGATATTCGGCGAAAGCGATATAGTAATCCATTTGGGCGACACTTCCGCCGACGGAAGTTACATACAAACTAAATTTCCGCAAGCGGTAATCGTTAACGGCAACTGCGACCCCGTTAAGTTAGGCGACGACGAAAAGGTTATCACCGTTGAAGGCATAAAAATTTTTGCCTGCCACGGACATCTGTATTCTGCAAAGTCCACCCTTTCAAAACTTGCCGCGCGTGCAAAAGAACTCGGTTGCAAAATTGCCCTGTACGGACACACCCACAGAGCCCGCGAAGACTTTATTGACGGAGTAACCCTGATAAATCCCGGCGCGCTGTACCGTTACGGAGAAAAAAGTTATTTGTATCTGGTTGTAAACGGCGATACTTTTACTTTTAAATCCGTTCCCGTAATATAACTTATCAATGAGAGAATTATGAAATTTAAACACACTTTCAACGTATTTATAGACAACTTTTCGGTAACTTTCAAACAGCTTTTGTACAGGCTTGTTATTATAGTTATCGCGGCTGTTTTTATGAGCCTTGTCATAGCGCCTTATAAAAACGCGCTGACAGGGTCGGAAGATTACACAAATCTTGTCAACGGCGTCAAGAGCTTTTTAAGCAATCTGATTAACGGCAGACCTACAGATCGGAAGAGCGTCGTGTAGGGAAAGAGTGTCTATCGCTGTGTAGATCT
>CAOMHR010000050.1 GCA_948482865.1 Christensenellaceae bacterium | reverse complement strand
GTAATGCCTATCGCCGCGAACACAACCGCAAATTTGCTGTCGCCGCCGCGCACTTTCGCCTGCCTTGCAATCTGCGCGGCAAGTTCGGCGTGGGGCAGTCCGCTCATTGAAAACACGGGGAGCTTCTGTCCCCTTACAAGTGTGTTAAGTCCGTCTATCGCCGAAATACCCGTCTGTATAAAGTCGTCGGGATAGTCGCGCGCTGCGGGGTTTATGGGTTCGCCGTTTATGTCCATAAGTTTTTCCGGAATCACGGGCGCGCCGCCGTCGCGGGGATTGCCCATTCCGTCGAACACCCTGCCGAGCATATCGCGCGAAACCGCAAGTTGCTGGCTGTGACCCGTGAACCTTGCCTTCGCCGTTGAAATTTGCAGACCCTGCGAGTTTTCAAACAACTGAACAACGGCTTTATCGCGGTTGATTTCAAGCACCTTGCCGCGCCTTATATCTCCGTCCGAACAGACCACGTCCACAAGCTCGTTGTACTTTACACCCGAAACGCCTTCAACAAGCATCAACGGTCCGACCACTTCGCGTATCGTCTTATATTCTTTAAACATCTTCCCCTCCTGCAAGCCCTTTCAACTCGGCGTTCATCTGTTTCAGAATTTCGTCGAATTCGGAAAGGTTATCTTCGGGAATGTATTTTGCCCTGCCTATTCTCTCTTTGAACGGGCAGGAAATAATTGCGTTTACGTCAACGTAATTTTCAAGCGCTTCGCGCGACTTAGAGTCGAACTCATATATGAGTTTCAACATATAAAACTGCTTTTTCATTGACGAATATGTGTCTACGTCGTCAAATGCGTTCTGGTGCAGATAGTCTTCCCTTATGATTTTAGCCGTTTCCATAGTCAGCCTGTCCTTGGACGAGAGAGCGTCCATACCGACAAGACGCACTATTTCGTCCAGCGCGGCTTCTTCCTGCAATACCGTCATTACAAACTGGCGGTATTCGAAGAAATCGGCTCCCACTCTTTCGTCGAACCAGTCCTTCATTTTGTCGGCGTATAACGAATAGCTTATTAGCCAGTCTATAGCGGGGAAATGGCGCTTGTATGCAAGCGAAGCGGACAGCCCCCAGAAAACTTTGACTATTCTCAAAGTTGCCTGCGAAACAGGCTCCGATAAGTCGCCGCCCGGCGGGGATACCGCGCCGATTGCGGTAACCGAGCCCGTTCTGTTTCCGCCGCCGAGAATTCTGACAATACCCGCCCTTTCGTAAAACTCTGCCAGACGGCTTGAAAGATAGGCGGGATAGCCTTCATCGCCCGGCATTTCTTCCAAACGTCCGCTCATTTCGCGCAGCGCTTCCGCCCAGCGCGAAGTAGAGTCTGCCATTATAGCCACGTTGTAGCCCATATCGCGGAAGTACTCCGCAATGGTTATACCGGTGTAAATAGACGCTTCGCGCGCCGCAACGGGCATATCGGAAGTGTTTGCTATAAGAACCGTTCTCTTCATAATCGGTTGCCCCGTCTTGGGGTCTTTGAGCGCGGGGAACTCGTTTAAAACGTCGGTCATTTCGTTGCCGCGTTCGCCGCATCCGACGTATACGATAATATCGGCGTCAGCCCACTTTGCAAGCTGGTGCTGAACTACAGTTTTGCCGCTTCCGAAAGGACCGGGAACGGCGGCAACGCCGCCGCGCGCAATGGGGAACAGAGTGTCCACAACGCGCTGTCCCGTAATCATGGGCGAAGCGGGCGCAAGTTTTTCACGGTAAGGTCTGCCGCGGCGGACGGGCCATTTCCGCAGCATACAGATATTGCGTTTGCCGCTTTGCGTGCGCAGAGTCGCAACCGTCTGTTCTATGGTAAAATCCCCTTCCTGTATCGCGGTGACCTGACCGCCCATTCCGTTGGGGACTAAAATTCTGTGTTCGATAACTTCGGTTTCCTGCACCGTGCCGAGAACGTCGCCTTCTTCCACGGTGTCGCCCACCTTTACCCGCGGCACAAAGCGCCACTTCTTTTCCCTGTCAAGGCGGTTAACCGAAACGCCCCTTGAAATACGCGCTCCGTATTTGAAGTAAAGGGTGGTCAGCGGGCGCTGGATTCCGTCAAAAATGCCGGAAATAAGCCCCGGCGCAAGTTCAGCCGAAAGCGGTTCGCCCGTGGATACGACGTCTTCGCCCGGGCCAAGGCCAGAAGTTTCTTCATAGACCTGTATAGACGCCTTGTCGCCGCGCAGTTCGATTATTTCGCCGATAAGTCCCTTGTCGGACACGCGCACCACGTCGAACATTTTGCTGTCCGCCATATTTTCGGCAATAATCAGCGGTCCCGAAATTTTAACTGTTTTACCCATGAAAAAATCCTTTTTTTCGTATTATTTATGTCAAGTGTTGAAAAGAATATCAACGCCAAGCGCACGTTCCATTGCGCTTTTTAAAAGTTGTTTGCCGTAATCCGAGCCTTCGTTTACAGGCACGCTTAAAATTACGGGATACGGCTGTTCGTCAAACCTTTTTAAGAATGCGGCAAGGGGCGCGTAAATCTCTTCAGTTACAAAAATTATTTTATAGTCTTTGGCTATCCTGCGGATAAGCTCTCTGGCTGTTTCCGCGTTTTCCGCCGCAAACGCCGCAACGCCCGCCGCTTTGAAAACGGTTATGCTGTCGCCGCTGCCCACTATTGCAATTTTGCCTTCCATAAGCTACCTGTCAAACGGCGCGCAGCCGTCTTTTTATTGCGTTTTCGTCCATACCCGCAAGCAGGCAGACGAATAAAATTCTGACGTTCGCGTTTTCCGCACGCTGTCTTAAAACATAGTACAAAAAGGGTTGGCTGCGTTTAAGCTCGTACTTGCAGGCGGAAAGAAAATCGCACTCGACGTTGTCGCGCATAAGCTCGGCTTCCGTCAAGGGTTTGCCCGCCGCCCTTGCTTCAAGGCAGGTTTTTAAAAAATTTCCGTACCCTTCTTTTTCAAATAATTCTACGGTTTTCTCGCTGTCGGCTTCAAAAAGTTTTTTAAGCTGCTCTTCTTTCAATCTGCCGCCGCCCACGTAATTTTTTTCAGCCTGCTCCGAAGAGCCTGCGCGTATTGCCGTAATTATGTTGGTCATATCCGCCTTTTTCGCAAGCAGTTTTTTAAGAGTAAAATTTTTTGAACAGCGTTTTACGAGACTGTCGTAAAGCCCCTGTTCGAATATTGCGCCTATCTCCGCGCCCGAAACAATTTTATCTTCGCCGTCAAGAAGTTCAGCCGCCTTTTTGCAGGCTTTTTCAAGTCCGCCGCCGAGAGAGACGAAGTCGCCGCTCTCTATACAGCGTAAAATTTCTTCAACGCCGTAAAGCCCTTCGGGGGCGAGCATTTTATCCGCCTGCGTATCGAGATAGCGGGCTTTGAAAAGCGCCTTTGCATTGTGAAAGTCGCGCGGCAATAAAAGATAACTTTTTTCCGCGTCTCCGCCGTATTCGCGGATAAATGCGTCCGTATCCCGCTCGTCGGCGGCAAGCAATTTTTCGTAGTCGTAAACAGAAGCCGCGTCCGCGCCCTTGCCGAAGCCGCTTTCCGTAATACCGCGGAACGCTTCTTCCGCGCTGCCTTCGCATAGCTTTGAAATTTTACCGCCCAGAAGATAAACTTCCTTTGCGGCTATAACGCCGTTGGAATAGTCGTAGTCCTTATGCATAATTAACCTTTGAAAATTTTAGCCGCTATATCGGACTGGTAAAGTTCCCTGTCGGCGGCAAGCAGCGCGGCGTAGGAAATATCCTTGTCGGAGTTTTCGCCGATAAGCACAAAACCACCTTCCACGTCTGCGCCCTTATGCGAAATTTTCAGCTTTTTCTTTTTCACTATATCCAGCTTCATAACTTCCTGACGGAAACGGTAGTCGGAAGAAAAAGCTATTTCGTCGTTTTCTTCGGCATAATCTTTTAAAAGTCTTTCGGCAAGTTTAAGCGCGTCTTCTTTATCGAGCGCGCAAAGTTTTTTTAACGCGCCGCCGTACACGCAGTCTATTACCCTGCGCTTTTCTTTAAGTTCCGCTTTTGCGCCGTCAAGCCTTGCCGAAGCCGCTTTGCCGTCCAGAATGGCTTTTGCTTTTTGCGCGGTCTCCGCCTTAACGCCCTCAAACTTTCTTCCGGCGTGCGTTTCAGCCGCGGCAACGTCCGCTTCAGCCTTTTGCCGCGCTTCGGCTAAAAGGGTTTCGCGCTCTTTTTCCGCGTCGGAAATTATGCGTTCAACAATACTTTCTTTACTCATTATTAAACCAGCGCGATAAGCATTATAGAGATGATGAGTCCGAGAATTGCGTAAAACTCTATCATAGCGGGATAGATAATCAACTTACCGCCGAGAGAGTCCTGCTTGCCGACCGCGTAAATACAGTTTACCGCCGACTTGCCCTGTAAAATGCCGGTAATAAGTCCCGAAAGCGCCATAGGCATAACCATACCGAACAGAGTCCAGCCGTCCATTGCAGACATTTCCGTACCCAGCGAGCCGGACGCTATAATTGCAATGATAAAGCCGTAAATACCCTGCGTTGCGGGAAGCAGCACAAGCACCAGCACTTTACCGAACTTTTTGGGATTTTCGCCAAGCACGCCCGCAGCCGCGCTACCCGTTTTGAAAAGTCCGATTGACGAACCAACGCCGCATGCCAGCACGCACAGCACTATGCCGAAAACTCCTATTACGTATCCTGTTGTCATAAAATAACCTCCAAGTTTATATTAACCGCAAAGAAGCGGAAATTTATTATTTTGCAGCAGGCTGCAATGTTTTTACTACCTTTATATATTTTTGCTTTGAGCCGAGCGGAGCGAACAGTTCGCCTTCCCCTTCGAAAAATCTTCCGTAAAATTCCACGTATTGCAATCTTGCGTCGTGAATATACGCGCCCAACAGACCTATCGCAAGGTTAAAGCCGTGACCCACGAGCATTAAAACCACCGCCAGAATTATGAGCGCGACATTGCCGCTTGCAAAAAAGTCCAGCGAATAACTTGAAACAATCTGCGCAATGACCGCGCCCGAGAGCATAAGTCCGTAAAGTCTTGCGTAGCTCAGAATGTCGGAAGCATAGTTTATAATGCCGTACGCCGCGCCGAAACCCTTTGTAAACTTGCCCAGAAGTTTTTCCTTTCTGCCAGCGGTAAAAACCGCTACTACAAGCGCCGCGCCCGCCATTATGCCGCCCACAAGGGCGAGTTGGGGGAATTTAAGCTCATCGATAAGCCCCGCCACCGCAAGACCGACGCCAAGCGAAAATATTACCCATACCAGACCGTCGAGAATTCCGTCCCAGAACTTGCCGCGGCGCATACACTGTACCGCGCGGCAGACATAACCGACAAGCAGTTGCATAACGCCCAGTTCAAGACTTATTACAAGTACGGCGGGGACGCTTATCCCCATAAAGCTCCACATATCGCTCTGCGCGTTCGGCATTACCGGACTGTACACGATGACGCCGAACAGCGAGGCAAACAGCGCGCCCCAGATTATTGCAAAAATTCCGCCTACGGCAAACACGCCCGAAAGCCTTGTTATGCCGCTATCATTTTTACGGGTTTTCAGATATATAGCCCCGCCGCCGAAAAGCATAAGCGCGCCGTAACCGATATCCGCCATAATAAAGCCCAGAAACAGGCTGTAAAAAAACGCCATTACCGTGTTGGGGTCAAACTCGCGCGAGTTTGCGGGAGAGTACATATTTGTTATGGTTTCAAAGTTTTTGACAACGGCATTGTTTTTGTAAAGCGTGGGCGGGGTTTCGTCTTCCTGCGGTTCGCTGAACTCGTAATAAACCGCGTCCGCGGCATTGTCAAGCGTTTGCTTTATAAGCTCTTCCGCTTGCTTGGGGACATACGCTTCCAGAAAGAAAGTTTTTGCCGTGCCGCGCATTTTATTTGTATCGGACAGCTTTTCAAGCTCGAACGAAAGATAGTCGCAATATACTTTAAACTGCTTTATATATTTTCCCAAAGAATACAGCTTTTCTTTTATCTCTTTAAGCCGTGCGTCAATGCCGTTTATTTCCGCGCAAATATCCGCATAGACCTGCGCTCCAGATTTTTCACCGCCGAACGGGCAGGCAACAAAAGACACGGACTGCAAAATTCCGTCCGCACGCTCATCCGATTTGTGGTATACGAAAATTATAAGGGTTTCTTCCGTGTTTGAAGCGATAATTTTACAGTCACACAGCTCTGACTCTTCTGCCTTTTTTAACAGATTGTCAGCTTCCGCCGCGGGGACGGTACCGAGTTTTACGACCGTGTGTTTGGTTACGGCAAAGGCGCCCAACGGAACGGTTATGCCCGAATAAATTTCCGCGGTCTTTTGAGTGCGCAGAAGTTTGCTTTTTTGGGTGGCAAGTCTGCGCCTTTCGTCTGTAAGCGCGTTTATTTCTTCAATCAGCGCGTCCGCCTGCACCTTGTATCTGCCCGCGCCGATAAACTCGGTATAAGACACGTCAAAACCGTCGGACAGCATATCGGACTTAATTTTGTTTTCCCTTATATAATTGCCGACTTCCGCACAAAGAAAACCGAGCGCGGCTTCTGCGCGGTTGCAATAATCGCGCAAGCTGTCGCAGTCGGCTTCAATCGGGTCGGTAAGTTCGACTTCGGAATGAAGTTTTATTTCGGTCGCGCCCGTCCATTGCAGGGAATTTAAAATTTTATCCCGGTCGTAAGCAAGAGCGGCGACGTTCAGTTTTTGCATTTCAGCAATTGCCACGGGTTACCCTCCGGACTATTTCGGCAATGACTTTGTCGGTATTTTTTATTACGGAATCGGCGTGCGCCGCGGCTTCCGCGCGTTTGGTTTCAAGAGCCGCAGAATACTGCCTGTCCGCTTCGGCACAGGCTTCGGCTACACCCCTTTCGCGGTAAAGTTTACATTCTTCTTCACACTTGTCCGCTATACGGGTTTTTTCCGCTTCCGCTTCTTCGGCGATTTTTGCACACTGTAAAAGAGCTTCCGCCTTAATTGCTTCCGCTTCCGACTCTGCCTGCGTTATCGATCTGATAATTTCTTCCATAACTGCTCGCTTAAATAAGGAATTATTCTCTAACTTCTATATTTTACCATAAATGGTAAAACTTTGCAAGTAGATAACAAAAAAGGTTACAAAATTTCATAATATTTCATTTTTCGATAAAATAAAACCGTCCGCCCGAATCGGGCAGACGTAAGTTTATAAGTTCAATTTTTTTTATCTTCGGGCGGCGGAACTTCGTTATCTTTATCTTCCTTTTTTTCTTCAACGCTTTCCGCGGAAGGCGCGGAAGAAATGCCCACAACGTCGTCTACCGGAAGGGAAAAGGCTATTCCGTGTCCTTCGGTCTTTAATCCCGCCGAGCGGTAAAGGGCGTGAAGCACGTCGTCCTTTATGGCAACGGGCACCAGAATCATAACTATTTCTTTTTCGGGCTGGATAGATATATTAAAAAACTGCTCGGCTTCTTTATTGGCGGTACCGCGTGCGTGTATTACCGTGCCGCCGCGCGCGCCCACTTCTTTAGCCGCGTCCATAACCGTTTCGGAAAACCCCGCGTTGACTATGCACATTATCATTTCGTATCCGGATAAATTTTCCATACTATTTACTCTCCTTTACCATAAGTCTGTTGTCGCTGAGAAATCCGTATATCAACGCGCCTATCACGCTGGTCAGCGGAACGGTGAACGAAATTCCTTTGCCGTCTTTTATCGTATTGAATTTATTTTCAAGCGCGGCAAGCGCGGCAGGAATCTTTTCTTCCTGTATGACGCTGAAAATCACAGCCTTTTCGTTATTGCCCGAAAGCCCCATAAGCCCCAGCATTTTTGCGTCCGCCGTGCCGTTTGCAAGCGCAACCATCTGCATATTTACCTTAAAAGACTGGATTAAGTCCATAAAGTACTCCGCCTTGTTTCTGCTGACAACGGTAATTAAAAGTTTAAGCCTGTTCGATTTTACCGTATTGGGATTTGCCGTGCGCTTTTCCGCAATCTGCTTTTTAACGGTTGCGCGCTTTTTAGCCGCGCCCGTCTTTATTTTTTTTGCGGCGCTCTTTACGGCTTTTACCGCTTTATCCGCTTTTTTATCTGCCATAACCACTCCTATCTGAAATTGATAATCTGCTCGTCGTCGGCGGAAAGTATGCGGCGCATAATAATTTTATGGCGCATTTTCGACGACATAACCGCTTTAAAACCAAGCGCCTGTATGGTTATCAGCGGGGTCATTGCAACCATTGCAACCACGCCGAAAGCGTCGGTTAAAATGTGCGATTCGGGTATTTCCGCGCCCGAATTAAGCGCAATGCACGCGCCCACCACAAGCGGCAGTATGAAACTTGAAGTCAGCGGTCCGCTTGCAACGCCGCCCGAGTCGAACGCAATTGCAGTGTATATCTTGGGTACGAAGAACGAAAGCCCCAGCGAAATCAGGTAACCGGGAATAAGGTAATACAGAATGGAAAAGCCGAATATCATTCTTATTACCGAAAGGCAGATTGACACGCCCACAGCAAGGGATAGCGCCAGCAGCATTTCAATCTTTTTTACGCCGCCGTCCGTCACTTCTTCAACCTGTTTGTTCAGAACGTGTACCGCCGGCTCGGCAAGAACAACCACCAGTCCCAGTACAAACCCGAACGCGGCAAGCACCGCAGGGTGAAATTCGGCTATGCTTTTTCCTATTTTGAAGCCTATGGGCATGAAGCCCACTTCCACCGCCACAAGAAAAATTACCAGACCGAAAAAGGTATAAAGTATTCCTATACCTATTTGCAGCAGTTTTTTTCTGGGCAGTTTTAAAACGGTGAATTGCAGTATAAAGAAAAATATTACCACAAGCCCGAGCGCAAGAGCTACATTTTTGACCGTGTTCAAAATTATATGCCCTATATCGTCCAGACTTTGCGCAACCGTGTCATATTTACCTAACTCTATAAGAGCGTCGGGCGACATTTCGCCGTCTGACGTCATTGAAAGCACAATGATTGCAATAATGGGACCTATCGAGCAAAGCGCGATAAGACCGAAGCTGTTTTCATTGGCGTTTCTGCCGCCTATCGTGGTCGCAATACCCACGCCCAAAGCCATTATAAAAGGTACGGTTATCGGTCCTGTGGTGACCCCGCCCGAGTCGAACGAGAGCGAGAGAAAGCCCGTATGCCCGCTTTCTATCAAAAGCGCGCTCAGCGCGAACAGCATCATATAAAAGAACATTAAAAGCATTGAAAGGCTTTTTTTGAAAATAATTTTCAATACGGCAAGAACAAGAAAAATACCCACGCCGACGCCCACCGTAATGATGAGAACGGTATTGTTTATAATGTCGCTCACCTGGTTTGCAAGCACTGTCAAATCGGGTTCCGCAACGGTGATAAGCACGCCCATCACAAAGCAGACCGCAAGCAGTACGCCCACCTTTTTCGACTTGGTAAGCCCAGCGCCCACGTGTCCGCCCATAGGGGTCATTGCAAGGTCCGCGCCCAGATTAAAAAGACCTATGCCCAATATCAACAAAACG
>CAOMHR010000049.1 GCA_948482865.1 Christensenellaceae bacterium | reverse complement strand
ACTTACAGAATATATAAAATACAAAAAATAATCGCATACAACAAGCGCACGGATATTCAAAATATCCGTGCGCTTTTAATTTCTTTACCTGCTGTTTAACAGTATTAAATTAATAACCGTATTTTTTTCTGAAAAGGAACACGAAAAGAAGAGTTGAAGCGATTGCAAATACTTCGGCAAAAGACGAAGCCGCCCACACACCGTCAATCCCCCAAACGAGCGGAAAGACCATTACAGCAGTTATGCAAAAGGCTATTCTCAAAGACGAAATAACAGCGGAAACCAGCCCGTTGTTCAGCGCTGTAAACAGCGACGAGCCGAACATATTGAAACCCACTATCAAAAACACGCAACTGTAAATTCTGAATCCCCGCAAAGTCATATCAAACAGTTCGTCCGTGTAGCCGAACATTTTTACGAACGGGTAACCGAGCGCTTCGGAAAGCGCGGTCATAGCTATACCCGTAACGCCGAGAATCAACAGGCTTTTTTTGAAGAGATTTTTAAGCTCGTCTTTATTCTGCGCGCCGTAGTTATAGGCAATAAGCGGCGCGCTTCCCACCGTGTAACCCATAAAAAGCGAATAAAAAATCATAGTGACGTAAGCTATCGCGCCGTATGCGGCAACGCCGTCGTCGCCGGCGAACTTGTCCACCTGAAAATTGTACAGCATTGTTATAACAGCGGCGGACACGTTTGACAAAAATTCCGAAGAACCGTTGGTGCAGGATTTCAAAAGCGCCCTGCCGTAAAATTTTGTTTTTGTAAGCCTTAAAAGACTTGTGTTTTTCAACGAAAAATAAATAATGGGGACTACCCCGCCCAAAACCTGGCTTGCCGCGGTCGCCGCCGCCGCGCCCGCAAGCCCGAAACGGAAACCGATAATTAACACCGCGTCCAAAACAATATTCGTCACGCCCGCCGCCGCGGTGACTATAAGTCCGAGCGTGGGTTTTTCAGCCGCCACAAAAAAGGACTGAAAAATGTTCTGCAGTATAAAAAACGGTTGCGCGCCCAAAAGCACCCTGCCGTAAAGTACGCAATACTCGTAAGTTTTGCCCTTTGCGCCTAAAAGCCGCGCGATAGACGGCACGGCAAACTGCCCCGCCACAGCTATAACCACGCCTATGGCAAGAGTTATGTAAACAAGAAAGGAAAAGTACGAATTTGCCCTTTCTCTGTCCCCTTCGCCCATGGTTTTTGAAACGAGCACACTGCCGCCCGCGCCTATCATAAAGCCTATCGAACCAAGCACTATAATAATGGGAAAAATTCTTGTTATTGCGGCAACCGCTTCCGAGCCGACCACGTTTGAAACGAAAAGCCCGTCCACAACGCTGTAAACGCTGGTAAACACCATCATAACTATTGACGGCGCGACGAATAAAAGCAGTTTCCTGAAATTGAAATGTTCCGAAAGTTGTATTCTCATATTAAAAAAATCGCGCTTCGGTTAATTGAATAACCGGGCGCACCCGACGTCTTTTCGACTATTGCCGCTGCGGCAGCAAGTCCTCCGACGACCTTATTTTATAGTTTTCGGCATTATATATTATTGTAACGGTAATTGTCAACTGTTTTGCAGCGTATAATATATTTTATATACTTTTTGCCTGTGTGGATAATTTTCGCCGTTTTTGCCAGATAATTTGCTATAAACGGTCGTATTTTGTCGCATTTGTATCACTTTGTTGATAAATTGTGGATAAATTTTTCGGTTTTTCCTATATCCACACTTTTTTAAGCCTTAATTGTGGACAACTTTCAGTGGATAACCGAGCTTTTTTGCGCTGTTTTACCCGCTTTGCGGCGGGTTATCCACAAAAAACAAGCGGCTTTATAAAAGCCGCTTTGATTTTACTGTTTATCGATTTTTTTGCCGTATACCGCCGAAATACTGCCTGAATACTTTTGCATTTTATCGCAGGATTTAAGCGGAACGCTGTTTTCGTAATCTGTAAGTTTTTTCTTCTGGTCGTGCGAAAGTTTTTGCGGCACGTCTATTTCCACCGTGACGTACAGGTTGCCTGTGCCGTTCACCGTCTTTACTCCCTTGCCGCGTATACAGAACTTTGTGCCGGACGGGGTGCATTCTGGTATAGAAAGCTCTAAAGTATCGTCAATGCCGGGCACCTGAATTTTGCCGCCCAGAACCGCCGTCTTGTACGAAATGGGTACGGTAACGTATAAATCCCTGTCTTCCCTTCTGAGTATTTTATGCGGCTCTATTCTGAAATACACGTACAAATCGCCGCTTTCGCCGCCGTTGCCCGCCGCGTTGCCGTAGCCGCGCTTTCTTAAACTGCTGTCCTTGTCAACGCCCGCGGGAATATTCACCGCAAAACGCGTTTCCTTGCGCATAAAGCCCTTGCCTTTGCAATCGGGGCATTTGTCGGTAATCTGTTTGCCCGTGCCGCCGCAATCGGGACAGGCGCCCACCTGTATGGTTCTGCCGAAAATGGTGTCCTGCTGGAATTTCACCCTGCCGCTGCCCTGACAGCGCGCGCACTTTTTAAACGCGGTACCACCCTTTGCGCCCGTGCCGGAGCATGCCGCGCACGACTCGTTTCTGACGTAAGCGACTTCTTTCGTACAGCCCTTAATGGCATCGAGAAAGGAAAGGTGCAAAACGTGTTCTATATCCGACCCCTTGGGGTTTGCCGCCCTTTGCGCTTGCCCGCCGCCGAAAGGCGAACCGCCGAACATAGAACTTATTATATCTTCGAAACCGCCCATATTGCCGAAGCCGCCCGCAAACGGGTTGCCGCCCGCACCGCCGCTCATACCGGGGTGGTCGAGTTCAAAATCGTACTGCTTGCGCTTTGCGTCGTCGGAAAGGACGGCGTTCGCTTCGTTTATTTCTTTGAACTTTTCCGCCGCAGCCTTATCGCCGGGGTGAAAGTCGGGGTGGTACTGTTTGGCAAGTTTTCTGTATGCCGATTTAATCTGGTCCGGCGTGGCGTTACGCTGAAGCCCGAGAATTTCGTAATAATTTTGTGCCGCCATAATTTTTTCCTTTTAAACGGTTTGTACTGTTTTTACGGTCTGCCTTAAACGCGCTAAAAGGGTGTAAACTACACCCTTTACGCTATTCAATTAATTTATAAATTTTTACCCGCGCCGTAAAACAATGTTGATCGGTCATTGTTTTACGCACGCAAAGATTTTAGTGCTGTCTGAATTCGGTATCGTCGTCGCCGCCTTCCGCAGCCGCCCCGCCGGTAGCCTGCTGGTAAATCTTGGCTATTACGGGCTGGATTTCTGTCTGCAAAGTTTCGGTTGCGGCTTTAATTCTGTCGTTGTCGCCCGACTCCAATTCGGTCTTGGCTTTTGCAACAGCTTCTTCCACCGTCTTCTTGTCGTCGTCCGAAAGTTTGTCGCCTGCTTCCTTCACGGTCTTTTCAAGGCTGTCAATCATACTTTCCAGAGTATTTTTGTTGTCAACGGCTTCCTTGCGCTTTTTGTCTTCTTCGGCGTATTTTTCCGCGTCCTTTACAGCCTTGTCAATATCTTCTTCCGAAAGGTTCGTTGAAGCGGTAATGGTGATATTGGTGCTTTTGCCCGTTCCCAAATCCTTTGCGGTTACGTTAACTATGCCGTTTGCGTCCACGTCGAAAGTAACTTCAATCTGGGGTACGCCTCTGGGTGCGGGGGGAATATCGGTAAGCATAAATTTACCGAGCGACTTATTGTCGCGTGCAAACTTTCTTTCACCCTGCAAAACGTTAATTTCAACGCCGGGCTGGTTGTCCGCCGCGGTCGAGAACACCTGGCTCTTTTTAACGGGGATAGTCGTGTTTCTTTCAATCAAAGGAGTTGACACGCCGCCCAGAGTTTCAATGCCCAGCGTAAGGGGCATTACGTCCAGAAGAAGAACGTCTTTTACTTCGCCCGACAAAACGCCGCCCTGAATAGCCGCGCCTATCGCCACGCACTCGTCGGGGTTGATGCCCTTGAAGGGTTCTTTTCCGGTTACGCTCTTTACTTTATCGAATACGGCGGGGATACGAGTTGAACCGCCGACCATTATAACTTTGTTTATATCGCTGTAAGAAAGTCCCGCGTCCTGCATAGCCTTTTTCATAGGCTCTACAGTTCTTTCAACCAAATCTGCGGTAAGGCTGTCGAACTTCTGCTTAGAAAGGTCGATATCCAGATGCTGGGGCGCGCCGTCAACCACGGTAATGAAAGGCAGGTTGACGTTTGTGGTACTCATACCCGAAAGTTCTATCTTGGCTTTTTCAGCGGCTTCTTTAAGTCTCTGCATTGCCATTTTGTCTTTGGAAAGGTCTACGCCCGTGTCCTTTTTGAAGGTTTCCACAAGGTAATCAATGACCTTGTTGTCGAAGTCGTCGCCGCCGAGACGGGTATCGCCGTTTGTTGCAAGCACTTCGAACACGCCGTCGCCGATTTCCAGAATGGACACGTCGAAAGTACCGCCGCCAAGGTCGTAAATCATAACTTTCTGGCTGCCTTCCTGCTTATCCAGACCGTAAGCGAGCGCCGCCGCGGTGGGTTCGTTTATAATTCTTAAAACGTTGAGTCCCGCAATCTTGCCCGCGTCCTTGGTTGCCTGACGCTGGCTATCGTTGAAATATGCGGGGCAGGTTATAACCGCGTCCGTAACCTTGCCGCCCAAATAGCTCTCCGCGTCCGCCTTAAGCTTTGAGAGTATCATCGCCGAAATTTCCTGCGGCGAATAGCCCTTTTCTATTTTTACCTTGTAGCTTTCGCCCATGTGGCGTTTAATTGAAATTACCGTCTTGTCGGGCGAAGCAACGGCAAGTCTTTTTGCCGCCTGTCCGACGATACGGCTACCGTCAGCCTTGAACGATACGACCGAAGGGGTAGTTCTGTTGCCTTCACTGTTTGCAATAACGACGGGTTCGCCGCCTTCCATAACCGCCACGCAGGAGTTGGTGGTTCCTAAATCTATTCCTATTACCTTTCCCATATTTTTATCTCCTTATAAAAATCTTGATATAAAACTTATTTTTTTATTTAAACTATTACCGAAACCTGTGCAAAGCGTATAACTTTTTCACCCGAACGGTAACCTTTTTTTATAACCTGTTTAACAGTGTTGGGCTTTTCGCCTTCTTCCGCGGGGAAGTTCATAACCGCTTCCGCCACGTCTTCGTCAAAGGCGTCGCCCGCCTGCACGGGAATTTCTTCAACTCCCAGCGAAGCAAGTATACTGTTAAAACTTTTGATAACCTTGTCAATGCCCGCGCGGGTTTTCTCGTCCGCGGCGGAATCGAGAGCATAGCCGAAGTTGTCCGCAACCGGCAGAAGTTTTACGATTGCTTCGGCAACGCCGTCGGAATACGCCCGCGAAAGTCCCATAGCGTTGCGCTTACGGTAATTTTCGTACTCGGCGGAAACCGCGTACCACTTGCGTTTATAGTCTTCCGCAAGAGCCTGCGCCTTTTCAAGTTCGCCAAGCTCCTTATCTTCAGCCTGCTGCTCTTCTTTAACCGCTTCGTCCGTCTTGCGTTTTTCTTGTTTTTCTTTACCCATAATTCACTCTCTTGAATGCGTATTCATTTTATCTACAATATTAATATAAACTTTCAAACCGCCGTTAAACAAAAAAATTGCAGAAAAATCACATATTTTTTTCGATATTTTTTTACTTTATTCCCAATCCTGCCGCGGGCTGAAAATTTTTTGCATAAAAAGTGGGGTATTTTTGCATAAATGTATTAAAAACACCCCAATAAGCGACATTTTTATTAATTATACTGTATTTTACTTGATTTAAAATGCATACTATGATATCATATTAAGCAAGAAAGTCTGTCTTTCAATAATATATAAAGACAAAAACCATAGGTTAAATATAGAGGAGGTTTTTTTTATGAGCAAAATCAAAAAAATAGTGCTTGCCTTACTTATTTCCTGCTTTGCCGTATGCTCCGGTCTGGCAATCGCCGCCTGCACGGATAAAAACGCGGCAAATTTCAGGATGCCGCCGGATTATGAAAACGGCGAAAAGTTCAACGGAAATTACACTGTATACGTCAAATCGTCAGGCGGAATGAGCCTTAACAACGTTAAAGTGAGTTTCAAAAGGGGCGGAACCGCCGTAACTTCTGGTGTGACGAAGAGCGGCAGAATAGACGTTAAACTCAATCCCGATATCTATCAGCTTTCGGTAGACGCGGACACCCTGCCCGAAGGTTACTTCCTTGACAATACTCAGTATTACACCAAAGCCGACGAAGGCGAAGTGACGATTAGGCTCAATTCGCGCGTTATCGAAACAACCGCGACTTCAAACACCGTTTATTCCGAAGGCGACGTTATGTACGACTTCGGTTACGTTGACGCGCTGACGGACACAAAACACACCCTGTCGGAATTGCTTTACGGCGAAAACGCTTACAAGGCGGTTATGCTCAACTTCTTCTTTGTGGGCTGCGGTCCTTGCCGCCTTGAATTCCCCGCGATAGAAGAAGCGTATCAGGCTTACAAAGATAAAATAGCGATTGTCGCGCTTTCAAACCAGGACTCCGCGGCGGCAATTAAGTCTTTTGCGGAACAGACCGAACTCAACTTCCACTTGGGTTACGATTCTGCAAGCATGACTTCGAAATTCAACGTATCCGCATTCCCCACCACCGTTATTGTGGACAGATACGGCGTTGTCGCAACCATTGACAGAAAAGGCGGACAGTTCGCCGCTTCCTACTGGCGTACAATGTTCCAATATTACACAAGCGACAATTACGAACAGAAAGACAAAGACCCCAACCCCGAACCCGACCCCAACCCTACCCCCACTGAATTTACCAGACCCACGGAAGGCTTGGTTATGCCGGATTCTGATAAAATAGACGCAGCGCTTACCGGTATCGTAACGGACGGAGCTTCTGTAAACAGATATTATCCCGAAGAAGGTAAAGACAAAGAATACAGCTGGCCCTGGCTCATAAAGGACGACGACGGAACTTATCTCGACGCTTCGAACAAAGAATTTGATTATTCGTTCTCGACGCTCTATGCCGAATTATCGTTGACGCCCGGCGATGCGATATCTTACGAATACAATATTAACACGGAAGCCGATTACGACAACTTGTACGTGTTTGTAAACGGATCTATAGTCGGGCAGTACAGCGGAGACAGCAACGGCTGGAAAGAAGATAAAGCCGTTTACATTGCAAACCGCAACGAAACGGTCGAACTCGCATTTATGTACTATAAGAATCTGGAAAGAAACGTCGACAACGAGAGAGCTTCGATAAGGAACCTGAATATACGTCCCGTAAAAGAAGTTGCAAAAACCGTTGACCAGCAGACCCTTTTGGTAAACGACCTGACTTACGACGAAAGTTACAACAACCCCTTAACGGGCGGCTACAACGTTTCGATAAGCAAAAACACGGAAAACGGTTACTACTACGTAACTAAAAACGGCACAACCGCTATTCTGCTTGCAGACATACTCAACTCGGGATTCTGGGCGGAAAAACATCTCGGTTCCACTTCGTTTATTGCGGAAGAAAAGAGACAGGTTGCTTCGGTTTACCTGCTTTCGTACTGGAAGATGTCCAATTACGAGCGCGCAGACAAAACCACTCCGCTTATATTCGACTATCTTACAGATGAACAGTCCGAAATTCTGATTGAAAAGTACTATCTGCAAAGTTTCTCCGATAACGGACTCCTTCCCGTAACCGACGAACTTATAGAGCTTTTGAACGCCTTCATCGACGGAATACACAAAAACCATCCGGATATGCTTGTAGAAGGCGACAAAAAATACGACGGTCAGTGGCTTGAATTCTGCTATTACTATATCCACTACGGTGCGGACCACAGTACCGACGATAAAGATTACCACGAATGCTACAAGACTCTCGACCCCATTAAGGGCTTGGTTTACAGCAACGCATTACCCGCATATGAAGGAACCGCCGAAAACCCCGTAGCCAACGAAGTTAATGTTACCAAGCTATTGAACTTAGGCGACGGCGGCGGCATAAAGTTCAAGTTTGTTCCCAGCAAGACGGGCGTTTACCTGTTCTATTCTAAAGCGCCTACCGCAAAGGGCGTCGACCCCAAACTGTACGTTTACAGCGCGGATAAAGAACTGTTGCTCGATACCGACAACGATATGCGCTATAACTCTCCTATTTTCAGGGACACCCACGACGAGTATTACGATTACGTATGGCTTGAAGCAAACAAGACCTATTACCTGCACGGCGCAATGTCCGTCCCCAACGATACGGGAACATATGAAATGTATATAGAGTATCAGGGCACGGATACGGTCAGCTTCCTGCGGTATGCCTCCACCGGAGACGGAATGTTCACTTACACGACCGAACCCCCCGTCCGCAACTACTATCTGGCTGTAAACACAGCGTTCAACTCAGAAGACGGTATATATTACCACTACACGGACGACTTCAAATTCGGTTCTAAAATATATATCGACTTCATTCACGAGAACTATCTTGACAGAAACGGAAACTCCCTTTACAAAATGATTGAAAACGGAGTATTCGATTTCAGAAAGAACGGCGGAGCCAACTATACGGCGACAATGAGAACTTATTACCGCAAGGCAATCGCCAACAGCGGAGAACTGTACGGATTAACCGAAGCCGACCAGACGCTTGTAAATATTTTAAGTTTCTGCTGCCAGGTTTATCTTGAAGAAAACGCGGCATCCGGCGCGTGGGAAATGTTCGCTTGTTACTACCAGTATATCGGAGATCCCGCAAAAATTTAAAAAGTATTTAAAACTTCAAACCCCCGTCTCGGACGGGGGTTTGTTTTTATGTTACATTTATTATAATATACAGTATATAATGTAAACAATGCACATCAGCGCGTGTTTTAAACATTTTAAGCCTTTTTTCTTGCATAAATATCAATTTTAATATATAATATACGCAAACTTATATTTTGGAGGCACAACAATGAAAAGAAGAATTATCACCGTTATTGCAACGTTAGCAGTTATCGCCGCATCCTTATGTATGGGGCTTGCGATGACCGCTTGCACACCGAAAGCCGACAGCTACGTCTTCACCGTTACTTATGCGGACGGCTCGCCCGTGAACGGTCTTACGGACGGTACGGCGGGCGTTACACCCGAAGGCGAAGACGGCACCGAAGTGCAAGTTCAGATTTGCGCGGCAAATCCCGACACGCATGAAATAGGATTCTGCAACAAACCCAAAGCAATAGGCGCCGACGGCAAAGTCGAATTCAAAAAGAGCGAACTTAACGAAAGCCAGCTTAAAAGCAACGAAAAATGGCACGTCCAGATTAACGGCGCAGACGCTTACGCTTACGAAGACCTTTATCTCGACGGCTACGGCGAGTATACAATTGTTTTAACTGCAAAAAACTAATTTTAAAGCAATAAGGAGAAACTTATGACCTTAAAAAAGAAACTGCTTATAGCGCTTCTTTCAACGACTTGCGTCGCGGCGGGCGCGGCGGGTCTTGCAGCTTGTAAAGACGACAAGCCGAAGGAAGACCCTCCTTATACCGTTACCGCTGTCGACCAGAACGGAAATCCCGTTAAAGACGTCGTTTTCAGAAT
>CAOMHR010000048.1 GCA_948482865.1 Christensenellaceae bacterium | reverse complement strand
ATCGGTTGCGGCGCGGTCGCAAAGTGCTTTAAATACAGCTGGCGCGAAAGCACGATAGCCGGCGTGGGTATGATGGCGCGCGGCGAAGTTGCGCTGATAGTCACGGGCAAAGCAGTTGAAGCGGGTATGCCGCAGGAATTCGTTATAATGACCGTGCTTCTCATTCTGATATCTTCTATTCTCACGCCTATACTTTTAAAAGTCTTATACGGCAAAAATAAAAACGGCTTGCCCCCTGCCGGCGGTGGCGGTTCAACGGAAGAACCCTTTGAAGAAACCGCAACCGCACCTGCGGAAGCGCAACCCGCACAACCTACGGAATAAATAATAAAATACCGCCCGCACCTGACTTAGTGCGGGCGGTTTGTATTTGTTATAGGTTTGTCAGTGCGACATCATCCAGCTTTTAACGTCTTCGCGCGCGATAGGCGTTATGTTTTCAACGGGATACTTTGACTGCGCGCCGCCGTAAGTGTATCTGAAATATCTTCCGTCGCCCGTTATGTACAAGGTTTCTTCGTATCCGCAGGGGTCGCCCGGCACGCCGTATGTGAACTTTTTGTCCGCGGTTGAATTTGCCGTGTCGTAAGTTATTCCGTTTATCTCTTTGCTCATAATTACCCCTGACCTTTTACGGTTATGGCGGTATTTTATCATTCGCCGTATTCTATGTCAATTTAAAAGCCGTCCGCCGCCGTTCGCCGCCGTTTATTATAAAAAACTAAATTTTTATGTTAGTATTTAACACCGCCGCGGCAAGTGAAATTGCTTGACAAGCCCTGCGCGGAATGATATTATGTTGTAAAGTAAAAGGGCTTGACGGAATGGACAAATTATCTTTCATATCGCTGTGGGACGCGTACGGCGGACTTCTTACCGCCGTTCAGCGTGAGATTACGGATTTATATTTTAACAAAGATCTGACCGTTTCGGAAATAGCCGAACAAAAAGGCATTTCGCGGCAAGCCGTATCGGACTGTCTCAAAATCTGCAAAAACCAGCTTGAAGAGTACGAAGAAAAACTGCACGTCGTAAAAAGGCTGCGCGAAGTTTCGCACGAGATTTCTTTTATGGTTTCGGACGCGGCGGTCTGGGCGGAAAATTTTAAATCCGCTCACCCCGAATACGGCAAAGAGATTTCCGAATTACAGAATATAATTACAAAATAACAGGTGAGTTATGGGCGCATTTGCATCTTTATCCGAAAGATTAAACCATATATTTTCAAAACTTACAAAGCGCGGCAGGCTTACCGAGCTTGAAATAAAGACCGCCATGCGCGAAGTGCGCGTAGCGTTGCTGGAAGCGGACGTAAACATTCAGGTTGCGAAAAAATTCTGTTCCGACGTTTCGGAAAAAGCCGTGGGACAGGAAATTCTGAAGAGCCTGAACCCCGCCCAGCAGGTCATTAAAATCGTCAACGAAGAGCTTATAACCCTTATGGGTTCGGGCAACCAGAAACTTAACATATCTCCCAAGCCGCCCACGGTGATTATGATGTGCGGTTTACAGGGCGCGGGCAAGACGACTATGTGCGGCAAACTTGCCGTCAACTTGAAAAAGAACGGCAAAAAGCCCCTTTTGGTGGCGGGCGATATTTACCGCCCCGCGGCAATAAACCAGCTTAAAGTAGTGGGCAAAAACGCGGGCGCGGAAGTGTTTGAAAAAGGCACGCAGGACCCCGTTAAAACCGCGAAGCAGGCGGTGGATTACGCGAAATCTATGGGCTTTGACACCGTAGTTATCGATACGGCGGGCAGGCTTGAAATTGACGAAGCCCTTATGCAGGAGCTTGAAAGCATTGTCAAAGCCGTGGACGTGACCGAAATCCTTCTGACCGTAGACAGTATGATGGGACAGGTTGCGGTAAACGTTGCAAAAACTTTTAACGAGCGGCTTGAAATAACCGGTATAATTTTGACCAAGCTGGACGGCGACACCCGCGGCGGCGCTTGCCTTTCGATAAAGGCGGTGACCGGCAAACCCGTGAAATTTATCGGCGTGGGCGAAAAGCTGACCGATCTGGAACCCTTTTATCCCGACAGAATGGCTTCGAGAATTCTCGGAATGGGAGACGTCCTTACGTTGATTGAAAAGGCGCAGGAAGCCGTTACCGAAGAGCAAGCCAAAGTAATGCAGAAGAAGATGCTTGAAAACACTTTCACTCTCGAAGACTATCTTACCCAGTTTGAAAGTATGAAAAAGATGGGCGGTGCGCAGGCGTTGCTTGCAATGATGCCGGGAATGGGCGGCAAGGTAAAGGCGGAGGACATTGACGAAAACAGGATAGAGCGCACCAAGGCGATTATCCTTTCGATGACAAGGCGCGAACGCGCGGAACCCGCAATTATAAACAGTTCGAGAAAGAAGCGCATAGCCGCGGGCAGCGGAACTTCCGTGCAGGAAATAAACCAGCTTTTAAAACAGTTCGAGCAGACTAAACAGCTGATGAAGCAGTTGAAGAGCGGCAAGCGCAGATTACCTTTCTAAAATTTTCCGTGAGTTGCTGCGGACGTAAATTTTCTGACGGGCGAAATTAATCCGTCATTGAAAATTTACGGCGTAAATATTAAACAAGAAAAAAATAAAATTTTTATATAAATAGGAGAAAATCAAAATGGCAGTTAAAATGAGACTTACAAGAATGGGCGACAAAAAGAGCCCTTTCTACCGCGTAGTTGTTATCGATTCGCGCAAGGCGCAGTCGGGCGAGTACATCGATAAAATCGGTTACGTAGACCCCCTTAAAACCCCCGCGGAAATCAATATCGACGTTGAAAAGGCGAAGGCTTGGCTTGCAAAGGGCGTTCAGCCTACCGAAACGGTAAAGAGCTATCTTGTAAAAGCAGGCGCGCTTGAACAGAGCAAAAAACTTTCCGCTCCCAAGACCAACGATAAGAAAAAGAAGGAATAAACTGTAATGGAAAAGATAGAAAAACTGGTTAAATTCGTGGTCGAACAGTTTGCCGAGCATAAGGACAAAATAGAGTATAAGACCAACGAAACCGAAAACGCGGTTGAGCTTACCGTGCTTTTGGAAGAAGCGGATATGGGCAAGGTAATCGGCAAGCAGGGCAAAATAGCCAAGGCTCTGAGAACGCTTGTCAAGGCTTCCACCCCGCGCGACAGCAAGAAGTATCTTATCGAAATAAAAGAAAAGGCTTAAATGAAAGCACCGCTTACAATCGCCACGGTTTTAAAACCGCAGGGCATCCGCGGCGAAATAAAGGTCAGGGCGCTGACCGACTCCGCCGAAAATTTAAAGGCGTTTAAAACCGTGTATATAGACGGGGCGGAATACTCCGTATTTTCCGTGCGGGCGCAGGGCGATATCGGCTATCTCGCTTTAAAGGGCGTAGCCGACAGAAACGCCGCTGAACTTCTGCGCGGAAAGGAAATAACCGCCAACCGCGAAGACGCGCCCGACCTTCCCGAAGGCAGGTACTACATAGTAGATCTGATAGGCTGCCGCGTGGAAAACGAAAACGGCGCATATATAGGCGAAGTGACGGCGGTCACGCCCGCAAAGACGGATATATACACCCTTTCAAAGGACGGCAAAGAAATTACGTTTGCCGCCGCAGACGGTGTGATTAAGGATATAGACGTAGACGGCGCGAAAATCGTTGTAAACGGTAAGAGATTTAAGGAAGTTTCCATTTGAAAATAACCGTTTTAACCCTGTTCCCCGAAATGTTTTCCCCCCTGTACGAAAGTATAATAGGGCGGGCGGTGGACTCGGGCAAACTCGATATACAGGTTGTGGATATCCGCGGGTATTCGGATAACAAGCACAAAAAGTGCGACGATTATCCTTTCGGCGGCGGCGCGGGCATGGTGATGATGCCCCAGCCGATAGGTTCGGCAATAAACGCGGTAGACCCCGAACACAGGGCGCACCGCGTGTATATGTCGCCCAAGGGCGCAACCTTTACGCAGGACAAGGCGTTCGGACTCTTGAAGTACGGACACCTTATTTTGCTTTGCGGTCATTACGAAGGGGTTGACCAGCGCGCTATCGATATGTATATCGACGAAGAAATTTCAATAGGCGATTACGTGCTGACGGGCGGCGAACTGCCCGCAATGGTCGTGTGCGACTGCGTGGCGCGTTACGTTGACGGCGTAATTTCGGACGGGTCGCTGGCGGACGAAACTTTCGGCGAAAACGGTCTTGAATATCCCCAGTATACCCGCCCCGCTGTGTATGAAGGGGTTTCCGTGCCCGAAGTGCTGCTGTCGGGCGACCATGCTAAAATAGATAAATGGCGCAAGGCGCAGAGCGAAAAACTGACCCTTGAACGCCGTCCTGATTTGAAAGGGGGCGTAAAATGAAGACGATACAGTGGTTCCCGGGGCATATGACCAAGGCAATGCGCATGATGGAAGAAGCGTTGCCCGCCGCGGACGGAATAATTTACGTTCTGGACGCGCGCTGTCCCGCGGCTTCGTTCAATCCCAAACTCTTGAAAATGGCAAAGGCAAAGCCCGTTTTATACGTTCTTAACAAAGGCGACCTTGCCGACGGGCGTGCGGACAACCTTGCAAAAATAATATCGGGCGGCGGCGGGAAGGCGGTAAAAATCAACGCGGCGCACGCTTCGTCCAAAAAAATAATACTTTCCGCGCTGGACGGTCTGGTTGCGGAAAAGCGTGAAAAAAACGCGCAGAAAGGTTACAACAAAACTTTCCGTTTTATGGTCGTCGGCGTGCCCAACACGGGTAAATCTACGGTTATAAATTTGCTTGCGGGCGCAAAGCGCGCGGTTACGGGCGATAAGGCGGGGGTTACGCGCGGCAAGCAGTGGATAAGGCTTGACGGGTTCGAACTTCTGGATACCCCCGGCACAATGCCGCCCGCGTTCGAAAACCAGCGGCTGGCGCTGCATCTTGCATACGTAGGCAGTATCAACGACGATATTCTCGATACGGACGATATCGCTCTCGCGCTGTTGGAAGAACTGTATGAAAAGTATCCCGCAAATCTTGGCGCGCGTTACGGTATTTCGGGCGGAACGCCACTGGAAATGCTTGAACAGGTGGCAAAAAAGCGCGGCTTTATGCTGCGCGGCGGCGAATACGATTACGAACGCGCCGAGCGTGCCGTTATAGACGATTTCAGAAAGGGACGTCTGGGCGCTGTCACTCTGGATACCGCGGAAGATATGAAGGCGTTCGATTTTTAAATAACGTTCAAAATTTTAAAGGGCGGATTTATTTCGCCCGTTAAGAAAATTCGCGACAATAACAATCCCGCAAAAATACAGCTTGCGGAATTTTTGCGGAAGGAATTCAATGGATAAACTGGCATACGAAAAAGAACTCCGCGCCCAAGGCTATAAATACATATGCGGCGTGGACGAAGTGGGCAGGGGTCCGCTTGCGGGACCTGTGGTTTGCGCGGCGGTGATTATGCCGCTTGACGACTTAATAGAAGGCATAGACGACAGTAAAAAACTTTCCGCGAAAAAGCGTGAGCAGCTTTCAAAGCTGATTGCGGAAAAAGCAATCTGCTGCAATATCTGCCGTATAGAGCCTGCGCAGATTGACGAGATGAACATTCTCGAAGCCACTAAGCTGTGTATGAAAACGGCGGTGGAAGGGCTTGAAATTGCGCCCGATTTCGTTATTACGGACGGGAATATGACGCTGGATATCTCTATCCCGCAGCAAAGCATAGTTAAGGGCGACGGACTGAGTTATTCGATAGGCGCGGCGTCTATTGCGGCAAAAGTATTCAGGGACGCACTTATGGACGGATACGACGCGGCGTATCCCGCGTACGGCTTTGCAAAACACAAGGGTTACGGAACGGCCGCGCACATTCAGGCTATAAAAGAGTTCGGGTTTACTCCCATTCACCGTAGGAGCTTTACAAAAAAATGGCAGTAAACGGCGGGCGGGAGCAGGACGCAAAAAATAAAAAACTGGGCAAACTCGGCGAAAAAAAGGCGCGTTCATATCTCAGAAAAAACGGCTGGAAGACGGTAGAAAAAAATTACGTGAATCCTTTCGGTGAAGTGGATATTATTGCGCGCAAGGGCGACGTGCTTGCCTTTATAGAAGTGAAGACGAGACTTTCGGACGAATTCGGCGCGCCGTCGGAAGCGGTGACGGCTTCAAGGCGCAGGAAGTACATTCTCGCGGCAAAGTACTATTTTGCGGGGCGCGAGCCGGACTGTACCGTGCGGTTTGACATTATTGAAGTTTTCCGCGGTCGTATAAATTGGATAGAAAACGCTTTTTACGACGGCGGGTACTGATTGGAAAATAAAACGATAAGGGGAAAAATTATGGAAAAGAGAGCATACGAAGTACGGGCGAAACTCAACCGCGAGATATCGGTGAATATCATACCCGGACATTTTGCCACAAAACACTCGCACGTCAGTCACTGCATAGATATGACTGGCGTAAAATCGCAGTTGGGCGCGGCAAAAGCGGCGGCAAAACTGTTGGCGGACGCGTTTTCGTCAACGCCTGTGGACACCATTATTAGCCTTGAACGTATGAAGATGATAGGCGCGTTTATGGCGGACAATCTTTCGCATTCGGGCATAAATTTAAGGCATGAAATAGCGGTGATAACTCCCGAGCTTTCGGGGGACAAGATACTGCTGCGCGATAACTTCATACCTTACGTAAAAAACAAAAACGTTCTGCTTTTGACGGCTTCCGCCACCACCGGACAGACGGTGCAGAGCGGCGTGCACGGCATAAGTTATTACGGCGGAACGCCCGTTGGCGCGGCGGCGGTATTCGGCGGCGAGTTTGACTGCGAAGTGCCGTTTGTCAGCCTGTTCGGCGTGGGCGACGTTGAAAACTATCTTTCGTTTGCGCCCGTTGACTGCCCGCTTTGCAAAAGCGGCGTAAAGGTGGACGCGGTGGTAAATTCATACGGGTACAGCAAACTCGTTTAAGTACTTCGGGTAAGCGAAGACATTACTAATAATTGGGGCGAGGATAGATTTCCGGACAGGGAAATAAAGTTGCGGACAAGCAAAAGGCTTTTTTGTGAAAATTGCGACACACCCCCTTAAATGAGTTGATTTTTATATTTTTATCTGTTATTATTATAACACTTCGGGCGGTCCGCTGCCGTATGCGCGTGTTTCAATTGCAACCGTTTGCACGGTCAAGAACGTCTTAATTTGGAGGTTGATATGAAAAATCTTGTAGAAGCTATCGAAAAAGAAGAGATGAAAAAGGAAGTCCCTGCGTTCAACGTGGGCGACACCGTTAAAGTAGGCTTCAAGGTTATCGAAGGAACAAAGGAAAGAATTCAGAACTTCGAAGGCGTCGTAATCGCTAAAAGACACGGCGGCATAAGAGAAACTTTCACCGTACGCAGACTTTCGTTCGGCGTAGGCGTTGAAAGAACTTTCCCCCTTCATTCGCCCAAGATTGCGTCTATTACCGTAGTAAGAAAGGGCAAGGTAAGAAGGGCTAAACTTTACTACCTGCGCGGACTTACCGGCAAGGCTGCAAAAATTGCGGAAGTAAAATAAGTTAAAAAAGCTCCTGCCACGTCGGCAGGAGCTTTTGAATTGTAAAAGCATAAAAATTTTTACTTTATACAAAAGGTGTAAAATGTTATCAAAGGTCACAAGTTTTGCCCTGAACGGTCTTGACGGGGTAGCCGTGGAAATCGAAACGGACATAAATAAAGGTATGGTTTCGTATGATCTGGTGGGGCTGCCGGACGCGGCTGTGAAAGAGAGCAAGGAGAGAGTGCGCTCCGCCATAAAGAACAGCGCGCTGCACTTCCCCGTAAATAAAATAACGATAAACCTTGCGCCCGCGGATATTAAAAAAGAAGGCTCGCATTACGATTTGCCGCTGGCGGTTTCAATACTTAAAGCGAGTTCGCAACTTGACTGCGACACGGACGGCACGGTATTTCTGGGCGAGCTTGCGCTGGACGGCGCATTGCGCGCGGTGACGGGGATACTGCCCATACTTATTTCGGCTAAGTCAAAGGGATATAAAAAGTTTATCATTCCTTACGGCAACGCAAACGAAGCGAGCTATATCGAAGGCACGGAAGTTTACGCAATGAAATCGCTGCGGGACGCGATCGACCTTTTGACGGGAGAGCGCAGTTTCGCGCCTGTGCGGCTTAAAAGTTTCGAGTCCGCCAAAAACGCGCGTACTTACGACCACGATATGTCGCTTGTAAAGGGGCAGAAAATTGCAAAACGCGCTCTTGAAATAGCGGTGGCGGGCGGTCACAATATTCTGCTTTACGGTCCGCCGGGTACGGGTAAGACTTTGCTTGCAAGGTGCATACCCACCATTATGCCCGATATGACCTTTGACGAAGCTCTCGAAGTTACTAAAATCCACTCCGTTTCGGGCGAGCTGTCGGAAGACGGAATAGTTTCGCTGCGCCCTTTCCGCACGCCCCACCACACCGCGACCACGGTGTCGCTCTGTGGCGGCGGCAACAGCAAAATTTACGCGGGCGAAATTTCAAAGGCGCACAAGGGCGTTCTGTTTCTGGACGAACTTCCCGAGTACTCGCGCCATACCCTTGAAAGTCTGCGCCAGCCACTGGAAGACAGGGTTATTACCGTGACCCGCGCGGGCGGCGCGGTAACTTATCCCGCGGACTTTATCCTGTGCGCGAGTATGAACCCCTGCCCGTGCGGCAACTACGGTTCTGCAACCCTTACCTGCACCTGTACGCCCGCGCAGATTCATAAGTACAGAAGCAAGGTCTCCGGTCCCCTTCTGGACAGGATAGATTTGCAGGTGGAAGTGGACGGCATAAATTATAAAGACTTTAACAGGGAAGAAGTTTCGGAAACGAGCGCCGCAGTAAAGAAAAGGGTGGAGCTTGCACGCGCCATACAGCGGGAAAGATTCGCGGACGAAAAAATAAAGGTAAACTCAAATATGGGCGAAAAGCAGATTAAAAAATATTGCCGCCTGTCCCCCGAGTGCGACGAAATTCTGGAGAGCGCGTACGAAGCGCTGCACCTTTCCGCGCGCGGCAGGGCAAGAATTATAAAGGTCGCAAGGACTATTGCGGACCTTGCGGCGGCTTCCGAAATTGCGCCCGACCATATACTTGAAGCGGCTTCGTACAGAAGTTACGATACGGGTTCGGTTTAAAATATGTACAGTGAAAGAGAAATAGACTTAATAACTTTTTCCGCGCTGGGCGGTATACCAGCCGCGTGCAAGTATTCTGTTCTCATAGAGCTTAAAGAAGACAAACCCGACTATAAAAAGATTGAAAATCTGCTGATTAAAAGTCTGCCGCCGGACGTATATAATAAATTGAAGGCGAAATACAACGACCCGCGTTTCCGCAAATCGGTACTGGACTGTCTGGACGCAAAGGGAATTGTCTGCGTTACGAAGTATTCGGAATATTATCCGCCGCTCTTAAAAGAAATTGCCGACCCGCCGCCGGTCTTATACTGCAAGGGCAGGGTCGGACTTTTAAAGACCAGATGTTTTGCGATAGTGGGTTCGCGCAAATGTCCCGTGAAAACGGTTGCGGAAACCAAAAAGATTGCGGGCGAAGCCGCGCAGGCGTTCACCGTTGTTTCGGGCATAGCGGAAGGCGGCGACACCGCAGCTGTGGAAGGAGCGTTGAAGACGGGCAATATAATCTGCGTGCTCGCGTACGGGTTCGATTACGTATATCCGTCGGTAAACGCGCAACTGCTTAAAAGCGTTGTAAAATCGGGATTGGTTATAACAGAATATCCGCCCGACGTTTCGCCCAAAAGTTTTCAGTTTCCCGTCCGCAACAGGATAATTGCGGGCATAAGCTGCGGCACGCTGGTA
>CAOMHR010000047.1 GCA_948482865.1 Christensenellaceae bacterium | reverse complement strand
CACGTCCAATACTTTGCAAAGGTTTGCAATCGTATCCAGCGCAGGCATTTTTTGTCCGCTTTTGTAACATGATACGGTTTGCTGGCTCACGTTTAAAGCCTTTGTCAATTCGGTTTGCGTCATTCCGCTTTGCCGTATGCTTTCGGTTAATCTGAGTTGTATCTGAGTGAGAGTAATCAAAATCCGGTTCTCCTTAAAAAAATTATACACCATATGGGCGTAAAATGGTTGACGTACGCCCATAGGGTGTAGTAGAATAATATTGCGCTATTGATGACAATACAATGCGCTTCTGTTGTGAGCAAACAAAAAAATAAAGTCCCTCAGGGGACTTTATTTTTTTAATAAGGGAACTGCCGTGTTTGATTTGAATTTGAAAATAACGGTAATAAAATGCGCGGTTAAACGGTATGTTTATTTGTGAATGCCAGTATCTGGTCTTTGTTGCCGAACACAAGCATTAAATCGCCTTCTTCAAACGTGTAGGTGGGCGCGGGCGACGGAACTATGTTTTTGCCCTTTTTAATGAGCAGAATATTCAGCCCGAACTTTGCGCGCGGGTTGGTTTCGATAAGATTCTTTCCGTGCCATTTTGCGGGTACCGCAATTTCGAATATAGCGTGCTGTGAGTCAATTTCGATATAGTCGTACACGTTGCCGCTGTTCAGTTTTACGGCAAGTTTTTCGGCAATGTCCTTGTTGGGATAAACCACTTCGTCCGCGCCTACGCGGAAAAGGAACTTTCTCTGAATTTCGGTGTCGGCGCGGGACACAACGTACTTCGCGCCCAAATCTTTTAAAATGGAAGTTATCTCCAGAGAAGACTGAAAATCGTCGCCGATTGCCACGACGCACACGTTGAAGGAAGGAATGTCCATAGCCTGCAAGTTGTCGGCGTTCATACAGTTGGCGATTATCGCGTTGGTGTACTTGGATGCAAGCGAATTTATGACGTCTTCGTCCTTGTCTACAATCATAACTTCGTTGCCCATTCCAAGCAGTCTTTCGCCAAGATTCTGCCCGAATCTTCCCATACCTATAAGTAATACTGATTTCATAATAAAACTCCGTAAAGCGGCGCGCCGCTTTTATTTTTAACCTATTAAAATATTTTCAACCGGCCGCCTTATTTCGGCAGCCGTTTTCTTTTCGCCGAGAGCAAGGGCAAAAGTAAGTATGCCCACCCTGCCGGCAAACATTAAAATTATGAGAACTATCTTTGACAGCCAGTGCATTGACGCAACGTTGCATACGCCCAGTCCTACGGTGCTCAGCGCGGAAACGCTCTGGAAAAGCACGTCTTCAAAAGTAAAAGGGTCCACCGCGCAGATTATCATTGTGGAAAGCACAACCGTCATAAGGCAGGCGGTAAGAATAGCGAGCGAGCGCGAAACAAGCGAATACTCTATGCGGCGCTTGCCTATATTTATGTCTTTCTTGCCGCGGAACACGCCTATCATACCCATTATAATTACGGCGAAAGTCCCGATTTTCAGACCGCCCGCAGTTGAACCCGAGCTGCCGCCTATAAACATTAAAACGATAGTTAAAAGGTATCCGCTTTCTGACATGGTGTTAAGGGGGGTGGTTGAAAAGCCCGCCGTTCTCGCCGTGGTTGAGTTGAACACGGAAGCCAGCAGCTTTTCGCCGAAGTTATAATCTTCGTAGGCGGGGTTGTCTCTTTCAAACAAAAGAAACAGCAGCGCGCCGCCTATCAAAAGTATTGCGTTTACTATTAAAATTACTTTCGTGTTCAGGTTTGTTTTTTTAAGGTTGAATTTGCGGTCCATTACGTCGCCCCATACGCAGAAGCCCAGCCCGCCGAAAATAATCAACACGCATATAGTTAAAGAAACAAGGGGGTCGGTCGCATAGCCCGTCAGCGAAACCGAAGCGCCCGCGCTGTCCGTACCCATTAAATCGAACCCCGCGTTGCAGAAAGCCGAAACCGAATGCCATATTGAAAAGTATATGCCGTTCAGCGCGCCGAACTGCGGAATGAACCTTATGCATAAAAGCAACGCGCCCGCCGTTTCGATTATGAGCGAGCCTGCCACAATCCGTATAACCAGTTTTTTTACGCCCGTTAAAACGGTGCTGCCGCCGCCTGCGTCCATCATCATAACGCGGCGTTCGTGCAGACCCATACCGTGTCCGAACATAACGAAAATGATTGAAACCACCGTCATAAAACCCAGCCCGCCGAGCTGTATCAGAAACAGTATCACCAACTGCCCGAACAGGGTCCAGTGTTCGTAGGTGTCGTAGGGGGCAAGCCCCGTTATGAAGGTGGCGGACGCGGAAGTGAACAGCGCGTCAATATAAGAAGTGGACTGTCCCGCTTTTGTGGCGAAGGGCAGTATTAAAAGCACGCTTCCCAGAACCATCGTAATAAGATAGCCGAGAGCGAGTATACGCCATATTGAAAGTCTGAATTTGCCTTTTTTCTTCATAGCTTGCGGTACGTCCGAAATTGATTGAAGGGAGTGGAGCACCCTGCATTAATTATAAGTATTTGCAAAATAAAAGTCAATTTTTTATTGCAGTAACCTTTTCGGCGGTATTTTGCATAAATTGTATATGCGTAGTATGCCTGTTTTACTGTTTCGGGCATATGGGCGGCGGCGCATATTACGGTTGCGCGCATATGTCTGCGCGTACAGGTAAGGGCGGCGTGCCGCCCAAACACATATGCGTTTTAACGCATTGAAAAAAATTGCCGCAGGAGGTGTATTATAGGTAAATATTTCGGGACGGACGGCTTCCGCGGCGAAGCCGGAGTGACCATTACCGCCGAACACGCTTACAAGGTCGGAAGAATTCTGGGTCATATGTATGCGGCTAAAAACGGCGGCAGGTGCCGCGCGGTCATAGGAAAAGATACGCGGCTGTCTTCGTATATGCTTGAATATTCGCTTGCCGCGGGACTTACGGCTTCGGGCGCGGACGCGTATATTTTGCACGTCACCACCACTCCTTCGGTATCGTACATAACCCGTTGCGACGGTTTCGACTGCGGCATTATGATTTCCGCAAGCCACAATCCGTACTTTGACAACGGCATTAAAATTATGAACTCCGCCGGCGAAAAACTGGAAGAGAGCGCGATAGCCAAAATAGAGAATTATCTCGACGGCAAAAGCGGAGAAATTCCCTTTGCTTCGGGCGGGGCTATCGGGCGCACGGTCGACTACGTTTCTGGGCGGAACAGATATATAGGTCATCTTATATCCCTTTCAACCTGTTCGTACAAGGGATTGCGCGTTGGGCTGGACGCGGCGAACGGAAGCGCCTGGCAGATTGCGCGCAGCGTGTTCGACGCATTGGGGGCAAAAACATTCGTCGTGGGCGTGTCGCCGAACGGCACGAACGTGAACGACGGCGTAGGCTCTACCCATATAGAGAGACTTGTCGAACTTGTAAAAAGCAATTCACTGGATATAGGTTTCGCATTCGACGGCGACGCGGACAGATGTATATGCGTGGACGCGCGCGGCGAAGTCGTGACCGGCGACGAAATTCTTTTTATCTGCGCCGACTATCTTAAAAAGCGGGGCGAACTTTCGGGCAATAAAGTCGTCTGCACCGTGCTGAGCAACGGCGGACTTATAAAAAGTCTTGGTTTGCGCGGAATAGAGTGCGCGGTGTGCGACGTGGGCGACAAAAACGTGTGCGACGAAATGTCGCGCTCGGGCGCGGTACTGGGCGGCGAGCGCAGCGGCCACGTCGTTTTTTCGAAATACGAGTCCACGGGCGACGGGCTGGTTACCGCCATTATGATAATGGAAGCGCTTGTTGAGCAGAAAAAGACGGTTGACCTGCTTTTAAAAGATTACAAAAGTTTGCCGCAGGTCAGCGTAAACGTCGCGGTGAAAGATAAAGTTTTTGCGGCGGAAATTCTTTTGAAGGACGCGGAAGCGCTTTCAAAAAGTCTGGGCGTAAGGCTGGTCGTCCGCCCTTCGGGTACGGAAGAAGTCGTTAGAATTATGGCGGAAGGCGAAAACTATGAAAACTGTCTTGCCGCCTGCGCAAAGCTGCGCGAAAAACTGAACGGTTGAAATTACCGTATTTCGGGGTGAATATATGTGCGGAATAGTCGGCTGCGCGCTTAGGCGCAGGGCTTCGGATATTATTTACGGCGGATTAAAACAACTTGAATACAGGGGCTACGATTCCGCGGGAATAGCCACTTTGTCAAAGGGTCAGATTTCAATAGTAAAGCGGCAGGGCAAGGTTGAAAAACTTGAAAACTGCATCGGCGAACTCTGCGGCAATATCGGCATAGGTCATACCCGCTGGGCAACGCACGGCAAACCTTCGGACGTGAACGCCCACCCCCACGCGGCGGGGAAGTTTGCAATCGTGCATAACGGCATAATAGAAAATTGCAGCGAGCTGAAAGAAAAATATTTCCCCGACGCGGATTTTTTGTCCGATACCGACAGCGAAGTTATCGTAAGACTTCTGGACAAATTTTACGACGGCGATTTGTTGAGCACTTTAAAAAAAGTTGCGGACCTTTTAACGGGTTCGTATGCGATTGTGGTCATATGCACGGACTATGCGGGCATCGCCGCGGTCAAGTATAAGAGTCCCGTTATCGTCGGCAGCGGCGCGGACGGAAATTATGTCGCCAGCGACGCCCCCGCTCTTGCGGGACTGTGCAGGGAAATAAGCGTTCTCGAAGACAACGACCTTGCTTTGATTACGCAGGACGCGGTACGCATTTTTGACGGCAATTTAAACGAAGTTTCGCGCGCGGTGCGCCCCAATCTTGCAACGCCAGCAAATCTGGATTTGGGCGGCTGCCCCCACTATATGCTTAAAGAGATACGCGAGTCGCCGTATGCAATAGCGAACACTTGCGCAGTTTTTCATACCGCGGAGCGGGAGCTTGAAAAAATATGTTCGGGCGCGGACCGCGTTATCATAACGGGCTGCGGCACGGCTTACAACAGCGGACTGGTTGCGAAAAGATATATAGAACAGTTCGCCCGTATTCCCTGCGAGGCGGAAATTGCGGGCGAGTTCCGTTATAAAAATCCTATCGTCGGCGAAAATACGCTTGTGGTCGCGATAAGCCAGAGCGGCGAAACCGCGGACACGGTTGAAGCCGCCCGCCTTGCCAAACGCGCAAAAGCGCGGGTCGTCGCGGTGACTAACGCGCCCTACTCGCAACTGACGGGAATTGCGGACGTGGTCGTACCCGTCGCCGCGGGACCTGAAATCTGCGTTGCCGCAACAAAATCTTACGCGGGGCAGATTGCCGCGCTCTACCTGCTTGCAAACGTGCTTTCCGGTCGGGCGACCGATTTTGAAGAAATGCAGAATATTTCGCGGCTGTGCAGGGAAACGGTTGAAAACACGGACATATCGGCAATTGCGGATATGTGCGCGCGTTCAGGCGGGGTGTACTTTTTGGGGCGCGACATAGACTATGCCGTGGCGTTGGAAGGCAGCCTGAAACTGAAAGAAGTTTCCTATATCCCCAGCGAAGGCTATCCCGCGGGCGAATTGAAGCACGGCACCCTTGCGCTTATAGACGAAACCGCGGTTGCGGTAGTGGTTATCACGAGTGAAAGGCTTGCGGGCAAGTCGGAAAACGCGGTGGAACAGGTTCTGTCGCGCAAGGGCAAGGTTGCGGTTGTGACCAGCCTTGAAAGCGTAGCTAAAAAATTTAAAGACCGCGCGGAAATTGTTAAAATATGCGACTGCGGCGAATACCTGTCCCCCCTGATATCTTCGGTTGCGCTGCAACTTATAGCTTACAAAACCGCCGTTATGCTGGGGCGCGATCCCGACAAGCCCAGAAATCTGGCAAAGTCAGTAACGGTGGAATAAAGCGTACGCTTGACAAATCGCCTTTATATTATATATAATAGGGCTATGAAAAATATTTTGGTAACGGGCGGCGCGGGCTATATCGGCAGCCACACCGTATTGGAACTTCTTAACTCGGGTTACGGCGTAACCGTCGTTGACAACCTTTCTAATTCGTCCGAAGAGAGTTTGAAAAGGGTTGAAAAATTAACGGGCAAAAAACTTAAATTTTACGAAGGCGACATTCGCGACAAAGCCTTGCTTGACAAAATTTTGGGCGAAAACGAAATCGAAGGCACAATTCATTTCGCGGGGCTTAAAGCCGTTGGCGAAAGTTGCGAAATACCTTTGGACTATTACGAGAACAACGTTTACGGCACGCTGGTCCTTCTGGACTGTATGAAAAGGGCGGACGTTAAAAAGATAATTTTTTCTTCTTCGGCTACGGTCTACGGCGTTCCCGAACGCCTGCCTCTGACTGAAGACTGCCGCCTTTCTGCGACCAATCCCTACGGCGTGACCAAACTTATGATAGAGCGCATTTTACAGGATTTGTATGCTTCGGACGACGGCTGGAACGTTATGCTTTTGAGATACTTCAACCCCGTTGGAGCGCACGAGAGCGGAATTATCGGCGAAGACCCCAAGGGCATTCCCAACAACCTTATGCCCTTTATTTCGCAGGTGGCAAGCGGAAAACGCGATAAGCTGAAAGTTTTCGGAAACGACTATCCCACGCGCGACGGCACGGGCGTAAGGGACTATATCCACGTTGTCGACCTTGCAAAGGGTCACGTTGCCGCGCTTGCGGGCTATAAATCAAAGGGTGTGCATATTTGCAACCTTGGCACGGGAACGGGTTACAGCGTGCTTGAAATGGTACACGCATTCGAAAAGGCGTGCGGCAAAAAAATCCCTTACGAAATTGTTGAAAGGCGCGCGGGCGACATTGCGGAGTGTTACGCATCAGCAGATAAAGCAAAGAAAGACTTGGGCTGGTCCGCAAAACTGGGCATAGACGAGATGTGCGCGGACACCTGGCGGTGGCAGAAAAACAACCCCGACGGCTATAAAATTTAATTATTGCCGCGCCGAAGAGTTTCGGCGCGGCGCATTTTTTGTCGGATTTTGTTGCCGAAAATTGAAAAAAAGGCTATTGTGGCAGTGAAACTTAACAAACATACACAATATGTTGTGGTTGGTGGCGCGGGCGACCACTATTTTAAAAAAAATGTCAAAAAGTATTGAAAAAATAAATTTGCCGTGCTATAATTCTTGTACCTAAGAGATTTTTGTCACCCTAAGAGTAGTCTAATGTCTTGTAAAAACGTTTACGCTGACAGATTATAAAACATTGTCACCCTGAGCGTAGTCGAAGGGTCCCGTAATTAAACGAATCGTGCAATATTATGTTTATATAATGTCAAATAAAAATAATAAAGTTATTTATATAGGCGTAACAAACGATATTGCCCGCAGGGTTTATGAACATAAAGCAGGCATAATAGAAGGCTTTACAAAGAAATATAATGTACATAAATTAGTTTATTTTGAAACGTTTGGCGACATAAAGGCGGCGATAGCGCGGGAAAAACAGTTAAAAGGTTGGATACGCGCAAAGAAAAATGATTTGGTAGAACGTTTAAATCCCGAATGGGAAGAGATTTCACCGACGGGATTCTTCGACTCCACTTCGTTCCGCTCAGAATGACAAAGCGTAGCTCAGAATGACAGTTTAATAACATAGAAGTTAATAACAATAAATATATTTGGTATTTAAGGAGATACGAAATGATAAAGAAAAGAGCGGACGTAACCCGTATAGGGGGGGGGGGGGTACACACTTTCTGAAATAAGCCGTGGCAAGCGCCTATGGCTGTCTTTAATACTGACTTTTGTGTGCGCAGCATTGGTATGCTGTGCTTTTATACTGCCCAAAACGGGCAATATCGGCGCGGACGCGGCTGTTGTTCCCAACGACGGGCAAAACAAGGTTGTTTATACGGCAACCGATTTTAAACAATGGTATAATACTGCTGCTAAGAGTAGTCAGCCTACTGTTCCGTATAGCACTCTTACTGCCGTGAATACTGCTTACGGAAATGCTGTTTTTGATTCCGATACCAAAACTGCTTCGTTGTCTAAAAAAAATCTTGGGTTTCATCAACTTGTCGGCTACATTGCTTTTAAAGCGGAAATAGAAGTTCCTGCAATGACCGAGTACAAAATTGATTTTTCATATTCGCTTTCTTATAAAAGAACGGCAAATAATACTGCGAGTTCTACTATGCTCGGCGTCGATATAATTTATTTTGGGAATACGGCAGACGATCCTTCTGCACAAGACCAGTCGGCATCATTGATATTGGACGGATATAATACACCTGTTACTCCGTCTAACTATTTATTGCAAAGATATTTTATACATACCAGTAATTCTATACAGTATGCAAACGGTACGGTCCCCACAATAACTTGTACGAACAACACAAATACTCCCCAATCGTATACGGCTTTTTTCGGTTTTAATGCAGGCTCGTCCGCAGGTTCGACATATAATTGCTCTCATTGGGCGGATTTGGTGATGTCCGATGAGATAACCGTAACGGCAATAGATACGCCCACCGTAGATAAAACTTCGGCGGATTACACGGGTAACGATATTAATTTTACGGTCAGCAACTGGGACAGAACAAGGATAGCGCTTACAAAGGCGACTTATCAAACAATTTCAGGCAAAACAACGACTCTGTATACATATGACAATACAGCCGACGAAACAGTTACGGGGACAAATCCTGTATCTGCAAGCGGTGTCTGGACGGTTCAAAATGCCGGGACTTATACGTTATACTTCGATATTTATTATTGGTGCGGCGCGGTTTGGGATTCGTCTGACAGTGACCAAAGTACGAAAACGGTTACTTTCAAAGTTGAGCCGAAACAGATAGATAAACCTACAATTACCGCCGGCGAAAAATCTTATACGGGCAGTGCGGTTACGTTTGCTCTCAACACAAGTCTTTCTGCGGCGGATTGGTTGAAGTATATAAAAATGGACTCGGTAACAGAAGCGGCGGGCGGTTCGACGGCGAGCGTGAGCGATAAGCAAGACAGTACGTTTGAAATCACGGACGTGGGCGCTTACGATATTATTTTCGCGCTTAAAGATACCGATAACACCGTATGGTCTGATACTCCTGCGACGGCGGGCGGGACAGCCAAGGTTTCACTTAAAGTTACCCCTAAATCGCTTACTACGGTGTTGGATTGCAGTTCTATCAACAGCGGCAACTGGGAGTGGGACTCTGGCACGGACAACGTTGAAATTACGGTTGTCGTTTCAGGCTTTATACTTCCTTCGGACGCGGATAAAAACGATTCAAAACGCGTTACGTTAAAATATTATTACATAGACGGCGACAACGAAAATTCTCTTAACGGCGATATTAAGAGCGAAGAATACGACCCTACGGCAAAAACCATTACGGCGAAGATTTTGATGCCGTCAACGCTTGGGCAAGGCGAATATACTTTCGGCGTAAAGCCTGACGGCACTTCGGGTGCAAACGGCAACTATACCGTTAATGAAAATTCGGCAAAGCATTCTTTCACGGTAAAATCTGCAAGTTTAGACCCTTCGACCCTTGTCTGGACATATCTTAAAGACAATAACGCTTCAAACGAAACACTTGCCCAGAACGGAAAATTAAGTTATTCAACAAATAACGGTAATGCGGTCACAATCAGTCCGCAAGTTCAGCTGTTTGTAAATAACAAGTACGATTACAGTAATTTCGTTCGGGAAGACGGATACTCGGGTTCGACTTCGGCAAGCGGCGTAGGGACTTATGCAACTACGGTTACGCTGAAAATTACCGATACCGAGCATGTGTTTGCAAACCCCAACAGCGACGCAAACGTAACCGTTTCTTCCGACGGGCTTGCGGCAACCGTCAGACTCAACTGGGAAATTGAAAAGCGTGAAATCGATCTTTCGGCAGTTCCTTTCGAGTATAACGACGGTATAAACGGATGGCAGCCTTACAACCCTGAAAATCCGCCCGAGAAGACGGGGCACAATTT
>CAOMHR010000046.1 GCA_948482865.1 Christensenellaceae bacterium | reverse complement strand
TTTATCAGTTGATTGTTTTTACCGTTCCGCGTTCTATAAGTTTACATTCCAGCATTACCTGCTGTGAAGTTCTGCCTTCAAGCATATCTTCAATCTGCCTGAACGCCTGCTCGCCGAGACGGTTGAAGTCCTGCTTCATTGTGGTCAGTTCGTAGGACGTGAATTTAAGCAGATTCAGGTCGTCAAACCCTATTACCGAAACGTCGTCGGGTACGTTCTTTTCGCAAGCCTTAAACCCGTCTATAAGCCCCATAGCCATTATATCCGAACAGCTTATGACCGCGGTTACGTCGGTTTCGGAAAAAAACGTTGCCGCTTCTTCGCCCGAAGATTTCGTAAAGTCTCCGTGGTAAATATAGTCGTGGTTGTATTCTATACCCGCGCGCGCAAGCCCGAATATGTAGCCCGCGAGCCTGTCCGCCGACACCTGCGAATCGTTTTCGCCCATTAAAAAGCCTATTTTTCTGTGTCCGCGCTTTGTAAGGTATTTTATCGCCTGCACTATCGCGTTTGTGTTTTCGCTTGAAACGGACGAGATTAAAGGCACGTCCGAAATTCTGTTGTCCAGAAGCACAAGGGGAACGGTGGTGTTTTTAACCTGCTTGAAAATTCTGCTCTTGTAGTTCATTCCCACAATAAACGCCGCGCAGAAATTGTTTTGCAAAAGGTAGTCGTTAAGCGAAAAGTCTTCGGGTTTGGAAACCACATAGTCAATCATAACTTCGTAATTGTTTGCAATCGCTATATCCGTGAACGATGAAATTACGTGGCTCAGAACGTTGTTGCGCGTGTCGGAGTCAACTCTCTCGTACATTGCGCAAATGCGCCGCGGCTTCTTTTTGGTCTTTAAATGGTAGCCCGCTTCGGTTGCGTATTCGATTATTCTGTTTTTGGTTTCGTCCGCTATGTCCGAAGCGTCGTTCAGCGCCTTTGATACCGCGCTTATGGAAACGTTCAACGCTTCTGCAATTTCCTTAATGGTCATTTGTCATACCTCGTACCTTATAATTATACCTTTTTGCGGCGCGTAAGTCAAGTTTACGGCGCGGCGGTCAATAGCCTTTTTGGCGTCTTATTTGAAAAAAATATACATTTTTTTAGATTTATTAACATTTTCTATTGACTTTCGCGAAAATTATGATATAATATTTTCGAAAAATATAATTAAAATTTTCGAACATAGGTGTTCGGCAGGTAAAATCGGTTATGGCGAAAGGCAGAAATTTCGGAATACTGTTGCCTGTATCTTCATTGCCGTCGGGCGAGGGGATAGGTACACTCGGTACAGAAGCGTACAACTTTATTGATTTTTTATCGGATGCGGGCGGAAAGATATGGCAGGTTTTGCCGCTTAACCCCACTAATTACGGCGACAGCCCCTATCAGTCGTGTTCGTCCGACGCGTTGAACTATTATTTTATAGACTTGCAGCAGCTTGTATGCGACGGACTTCTGAAAAAGGGCGAAATAGTACTTGAAGAACTTTCGGACAGTCCTTTAAAAGTCAATTACGGCAGGCAGTTCACACAAAAGGTTGCGCTTCTGAAAAAGGCGTTTTCAAGGTTTGACGGCGGCAGGGAATTCGAAGATTTCGTAACCCGTGGCGAGTACTCTGATTTCGCCGTGTTTATGGCAATCAAGCAGAAGTTCAACCACGTTGCCTGGACCGAGTGGGAGCAGCCTTTCAGTGTTTACGACGAAGATACGGTTGCAAAGTTTGTCGAAGAAAACAAAACAGAGTATCTTTTCTGGCAGTTTACACAATTTATTTTTCTGAAACAGTGGAACGCGCTTAAAAGTTACGCCAACTCGAAAGGCGTATCGATAATGGGCGATATTCCCCTTTACGTTGCATACGACAGCGTGGAAGTGTGGAAGTACGGCGAAAAACTTTTCAAAGTGAACGCAAACCGCAAGTTGAAGTGCGTTGCCGGCTGCCCGCCCGACGGCTTTACCGAAGACGGTCAGCTATGGGGCAATCCCGTGTACAACTGGGAAGAGATGCGCAACGACGGCTACGCATGGTGGAAAGCGAGAATCGAAAAGTGCTTTAAACTGTTCGACATTTTAAGGATAGACCACTTCCGCGGCTTTGACAGATACTGGGAAGTACCCGCAGGCGACAGCACCGCAAGGTACGGACTTTGGGAAGACGGTCCCAAGGAAGAGCTGTTCAAAGACATACTCGACTACAAAATAGTGGCGGAAGATCTGGGAGTTATAGACGACGGGGTTCGCCGCCTTATGAAAAACGTAGGCTACCCCGGTATGAAGGTTCTGGAATTTGCCTTTGACGGAAAGGCGGACAACGAACATAAGCCTTCAAACCATACCGAAAATTTTGTGTGCTACACAGGCACGCACGACAATATGCCGCTTAAACAGTATATAGACGATTTAAGCGAAGAGCAAAGGGCGGTCTTTGCCGAAGACGTGGTAAAAGAGAGCGGACTTCTGAATATTACCGCGAAAACCGCAACTTCGGAAGAACTGTGCCGCAGCGTGGTGGAACTTGCCTTTGCAAGCAAATCAGACACGGCGATAGTCCCTATCTGGGATTTGCTGGCGCTTGGCGGGGAAGCAAGGATAAACGAACCTTCCACCGTGTCGGACAAAAACTGGAGCAGAAGGTTTTTAAAGGAAGATTTTTCAAAAGAACTTTCCGATTATCTTAAAAAAGTTTCAAAAAGGTCGAAAAGAGCGTAAACGTTCTTTTAAATAAAAATTAAAGTTTTATTTTCTTAATAATGAGGAGGAATTTATGAAGAAAAAAGGCATTATTTCACTTATTGCCTGCGGCGCAATCGCCGTTGGCGCAACGCTTGGCATGACGGCTTGCAAATCGAACAAGGGTATAACGGTATGGGCGTCGCAGGACGAACAGGAAACCCTTAAAAAGATGATTGCGCAGTTCCAGGAAGCGAACCCCGATTTCGACACCCCCATCAATACGGGCGTTGTCGGCGCGGGCGACGCGGTTTCAAAACTGTCCACCGACGCAACTGTAGGCGCGGACGTTTACTGCTATGCGAACGACCAGCTTGTCGAACTTATCAACTATTCGGCTCTCGCTCCCATACCCGATACTACGGTAGCAAAACTTAAAGAAGAAAACGACGCAAATTCCGTAGAAGCGGGACTTTTCAACGGCAAATATTACGGCTATCCGTACGCTGCGGATAACGGCTATTTCCTTTATTACAACAAGAGTATAATGACCGAAGAAGATGCGGGTTCGCTTGACACTCTTCTTGCTAAGTGCGAAGCGGAAGGTAAATATTTCATTTACAATATGCCCGAAGCATGGTACACGGGCGCGTTCTTCCTTGGCACGGGTGAAAACTGCGTGGGCGGAACTTATACCGTAGAGTACGAAGGCAAGGTTGTTTCCAAGTCGTACACCAACTTCGGCGATAAAGTCAGCGGCAGCGACTATACAATAGCTCAGGTCGGCACACAGGCAATGATAGAATTGAATAAAAATTCTTACTTCGTCAGCGGCGACGACAAAGTAATTTCCGACTATCTCAACGGCAACGGCAAAGTAACCAAATTCGGCGCGTGCATTTCCGGTACCTGGAATGCCGAAACCATCCAGAAAAAGCTGGGTGACGGCTATGCTGCTACAAAGCTGCCCAAGTTCCACAGCACGCTCACCAATAAAGATTATCAGATGGGTTCGCTCACCGGTTACAAACTTTTCGGCGTAAACCCCAACTCCAAACACCTGCCCGAAGCGCACCAGCTTGCCGCTTTCCTTTCAGGCGAACAGATGCAGGAAATCAGATTCAACGATTTGCAGACGGGACCTTCGAACAAGAAAGTCGCGCAGCTTGACGCAGTAAAGCAGAACGTTGCTCTCTCCGCGCTGGTTGCACAGGCTCCCTATGCTACCATGCAGGGCGCGTTCCCCGGCTCTTACTGGGACGCAATGAAAGGTCTCGGCGGAAACGTACAGGGATTGAAGCCCACCATTACGACCGTAACCGTAAGCGATACCGATTTAAGTATGACCGACGCGCTTAAAAAGTTCATAAAAGATTTCGAAACAGGAATGGACGAATAATTTAATTAACACAATATACCGCGGGGCAAAGTTTACTTTGCCCCATTGCGGTAAAACAGGGGTGAAAAATAATGACTCAGAACGTCACGGAACTGGATTACCTTAAAATGTCGGCGTGGCAGAAATTCTGCTACAAATTCGTATCGTTTTTTAAGGCTATCCCGTTGTTGTTTTTAAACTTTTTCAAAGTCAGAATCCCCGCCGCGGCAAAACGCGTGGGGCTGGGGTTTAAAAACTTCGGTCTTACAATTTATTCGGCGGCAAAGTACGGCGACTGGAAAACGAGATTTTCATTCGTATTATTCGGCTTTTCCCAGCTCGCCAGAAAGCAGTGGTTAAGGGGACTTCTGTTTTTAGCTTTCGAGACAATGTTCATACTGTATATGGCGTTGTTCGGCTGGCAGTACCTTGGAATGATGGGTACGCTGGGTACGGTTGAAAGCCAGTGGGTTGAAAATCCCTGGACGGGGCTTGAAGAACTTGTCCCCGGCGACAACAGCCTTTTAATACTGCTGTACGGACTTTTGACCATTATATTTATGCTGGCGTTTATTTACGCCTGGTACCACAGTATCAGGTCGGCTTACAACACCCAGCAGATAGAAGAAGCAAGGCAGCGCCTTGCAACCGCGAAGGACGACGTTAAATCGTTCGTGGACGACCAGTATCACAAAACCCTTCTGGCAGTGCCTTTGGCGGGACTTACCATATTCACCATATTGCCCATAATCTTTATGATTTTTGTGGCGTTCACCAACTACGATAAAGCTCACACGCCCCCGGGAAGTTTGTTCACCTGGGTAGGATTTCAGAACTTTATCAAAGTGTTCGGCGGCGGTATGGCGGGCGGAACGTTCGGCAGAACGTTCGGCAGAGTGTTGCTGTGGACGGTAGTCTGGGCGTTTTTTGCGACTTTTTCAAACTATATCCTGGGTATCATAGTCGCGCTGATGATAAACAAAAAGGGCATACGCTTTAAAAAGCTGTGGCGTACTGTTCTCGTTATGACGATAGCAGTTCCGCAGTTTGTGTCCTTATTGCTGATGGGGCAGATGCTCGGCGACCACGGCATTATAAACAATATGTTAAAGTCGTGGGGGCTGGTCGAAGATTATATACCTTTCCTGTCCGACGGCTTGCTTGCAAAAGTCACTATTATAGTAATCAACATCTGGGTAGGTATACCCTATACGATGTTGATTTCAACGGGAATACTTATGAACATTCCCGAAGATTTGTACGAGTCGGCAAGGATAGACGGCGCGGGTCCCGTAAAAGCCTTTTTCAAGATTACGCTGCCCTATATGCTGCACGTCACGGCGCCCTATCTTATAACCCAGTTTATAGGCAACCTTAACAATTTCAACGTTATATTCCTTCTGACTTACGGCGGCGGTCCGTCGTTGCCGTTGTTAGGTTACGACGTCACGGCGACGGATACCGATTTGCTGATAACCTGGCTGTATAAGCTGATTTTCCGCAACAACGACTACGGCGTAGCTTCGGTTATAAGCATTATGATGTTCTTAATGACGGCAGTTGTTTCGCTGGTGGTTTATAACCGTTCAAGCGCAGTAAAGAACGAGGAGGATTTCATGTAATGACAAAGAAATTCCGCAGTAAAAAAGCAGCAGAGCGCGGCGCAAACGCGGCGATATATATAATTCTCGTAATTATAAGCGTAATCTGGCTGTTTCCGTTCTTCTTTCTGGTATTACAGTCGCTCCGCGGCGAAGAAGGCGCTTCAACAATGTATTTCTGGCCGCAGCAGTGGACGTTTGACAACTATATCGAGTTGTTCACCGATACCGACAAGTTCAATTTCCCGCGCTGGTACGGAATTACCCTTGTAATTTCGGTAGTGGTAACGCTTATCCAGACCACGATAGTGCTTATAACCAGTTACGCGCTTTCGCGTCTGCGTTTCAAAATGAGAAAGCCCTTAATGAACCTTATGCTTGTTTTGGGAATGTTCCCCGGCTTTATGTCAATGACGGCAGTGTACTTCATTTTGAAACTTGTGGGACTTACGCAGAATATGGGACTTGTGGGTCTGATTCTTGTGTACGTGGCAAGCTCTTGTATGGGTTACTATATCTGCAAAGGCTTCTTTGACACCATCCCCAAATCGCTGGACGAAGCGGCAAGAATAGACGGCGCAAACAGGCAGACGGTATTTTTCAAAATCATTCTGCCGCTTGCAAAGCCCATAATCATATACACAATACTGACCGCGTTTATGGCGCCTTGGGGCGAGTATATGTTCGCGTCGCTTATAGTTAACGGCGACCCCGACAACTTCAACATTGCGGTAGGTCTCTGGAATATGCTTGACAGGGAAACCATAAACGAATACTTCACGCGTTTCTGCGCGGCTTCGGTGGTCGTTTCTATTCCTATCACAATACTGTTCTTCTGCCTGCAAAGGTACTACGTTCAGGGCGTTACGGGCGGGTCCGTAAAGGGGTAAACTATGAAGAAAAAATTAACGGCTATAATATGCACGGTGGTTGCGGCTTTAACATGTTTTTGCGCGGTAATAGGTTTTTCCGCGTGTAAAAAAGACGGCGGGTCGGTGACCCTTCTCGAAGAGAATATAATAGACGACAACTACGACAACTATTACGAAATTTTCGTGTATTCGTACTGCGATTCGGACGGGGACGGCTACGGCGATTTGAACGGCATAACCCAGAAGCTGGACTATATACGCGATATGGGTTACACGGGAATCTGGCTTATGCCTATAATGCCCGCCGCAAGCTATCACGGTTACGACGTCACCGACTACTATTCGGTAAATAAAAAGTACGGCACGTTGCAGGATTATTCAAACCTTATAACCGCGGCGCATGAAAAGGGCATTAAGGTCATTATCGACCTTGTGGTAAACCACACGTCTTCGCAACACCCCTGGTTCACGTCGGCAGTCAATTATAAAAACGGTAACGGCGGAAACGGCGCGTATGCGGACTGGTATAATTTCTCCGAAACTCAGTTGCCCAAGTATTATAAAAACGGCAATATCTGGTACGAAGGTCAGTTTGACTACGGTATGCCCGACTTGAATCTGTCAAACGAAGCCGTCAGGGCGGAAATTGACAAAATTATAAAATTCTGGCTTGAAAAGGGTACCGACGGATTCCGTCTCGACGGCTGTCTGTACTACTGCGACGGCAGGGAAGCAAGCGTTGAAGTTTGCAAATTCATCAAAGATACGGCTAACAAATACAATAAGGACGCCTATATCGTAGGCGAAGCGTGGGAAGGAAAATCCACGATAGAGCAGTTTTACGAAAGCGGCGCGGACAGCTTTTTCTACTTCCCCGCGGCGGGTAAGGGCGAAATTGTTTCAGCCGTAAACGCCAACTCGGCTCTTTACGCTTACAGGGCGATGAACAACTGCGCGAAAGCCGCAGGCGACTATATTCCCGCGCCCTTCCTTTCAAACCATGACAACGGCGTTGCAAGAATTATGGGAAGAATGGCAAGGAACGAAGAAAAGGCGAAATTCGCTTACGGACTTTTGTCAATGTTCTCTGGCAATACGTTTACCTACTACGGCGACGAGATAGGAATGATTGCGCAGAACCCCGCCAGCGACCCCGATTTAAGAGTGGGTATGCTGTGGGACAACAAGCAGACCAATATGACGACGTTGCCGATGGGCGCAGGTTCGCAATACATTTACGACGGCGTTGCAGAGCAGCTCAAAGACAAAAATTCCATACTCAACTATTACAAACTTTGCAACAATGCAAGAAACGCCTTTCCCGCAATTATGCGCGGCTCTACCGAAAGAACCGTTCTGGAAGACAGCGAAGTTTTGTATATAACGAAAACGTATAAAGAACAGAGCCTTAAAATAGTAATCAATCTCGGCGCGGAAAGCAAAAAGGTTGAAGACATACAAGGTACGCTTGCGCAGACCATCTGCGTCACCGGCGGCGTAAAAATGAGCGGAACAACTCTTTCTATGCCCAGATACTCAATAGCAATTTTAACTTAAAAGGAAGGGGAAAATATGGCAGGATTAAGTCTTAAACATATTTACAAAGTATATCCTAACGGCACCAAGGCGGTAAACGATTTCAATATGGAAATCGCCGACAAAGAATTTATAGTTTTCGTCGGACCGTCGGGTTGCGGAAAGTCTACGACGCTCAGAATGATTGCGGGACTTGAAGACATAAGCGCGGGCGAACTTATGATAGGCGAAAACGTGGTAAACGATATGGAACCCAAGGACAGGGACATTGCAATGGTTTTCCAGAACTATGCGCTCTATCCCCATATGACCGTGTTCGAGAATATCGCGTTCGGACTCAGACTCAGAAAAATGCCCAAGGACGAAATAAACAAACGCGTAACGGAAGCGGCTGAAATTCTGGGCATAACCGAATATCTCGGTAAAAAGCCCAAAGAAATGTCGGGCGGACAGAGACAGAGAGTTTCGCTCGGACGCGCGATTGTGCGCGAACCCAAGGTAATGCTTCTGGACGAACCGCTGTCAAACCTTGACGCTAAACTCAGAACGCAGATGCGCAGCGAAATCGCTAAACTTCATGCAAAGCTGCAAACGACTTTTATCTACGTCACACACGACCAGATTGAAGCAATGACCATGGGTACGAGAATAGTCGTAATGAAAAACGGCTTTGTACAGCAGATAGACTCTCCCAAAAACCTGTACAACTACCCCGGCAATAAGTTCGTTGCGGGCTTCATAGGCACGCCGCAGATGAACTTTTTCGAAGGCACGCTTTTGAAAAAGGGCGACGAAGTTGAAATTAATTTCGAGTATTCGGAAGCTAAAATTACAGTACCTTATTCGATGATGTACAAGGCGAAGCCGTCCTATCTCGACGGCAAGTCAAGGGTATATATAGGGCTGCGCGCCGAAAGCATTTCAATCAACCCCGAAGTCGTCAAGGCGAGCAAATCGAAAATCAAAGTCAGGGTTTCGCACAAGGAAGAGCTTGGAAACCAGACCCTTGTATACGGCGATATAAATATGCAGGGCGACGGCTATACCGAAAGTTCTACCAGAATTATAATCAATATGGACGCGGTCTGCGACTTTAAAGCGGGCGACATAATCGACGCGGCTCTCGATATTACAAAGGTACATCTTTTCGACAAAGAGACGGAAGTCAGCATTCTTCCCAGAATACCAGAATACAATTATCTTGACTGCGAAGTAACCGACGGCAAAATTATTTTCCTTGGTACGGAGCTTAAACTTCCGCCCGCAATTCAGTGCGAAAGCGGCAAGTACGAACTTTTGATTCCCACCGACGCAATCACAATGCACGGCTCCGCCGCGGCGGTAACCGTGAGCGAATGCGAAGAAATCAACGGAAAATACGTTGTCGCGTTCGGGCTTGGCGACAGAAGAATGTACGCCGTTGCGGACGAAGCGGTTAAATGCGGAAAGGCAAAAATAGGTATAGATTTAAAGAAGATTTCACTCTTAAAAGACGGGGAGACGGTCGTTTCAGCTATGCCCGAAATTATCAAGCTGGAAGGTAAGCTGGTTAAAGAAAAAGTTGCCGAAACGGTGGAAGTAAACGGAAAGGAAAAGAAGAAGAAAGTTATAAAATTCTTCTTTGACGTTGAAGGCTTTAAACTTCCCTGCCCCGATAACGCCGCAACCAAACTCATTACGGCTATGGGCGTTAAAAGAGCGTTTACCGAAAAACTTTACTATGAATGCACGCCGTATGATTTATCCTTTGCGGAAGACGGAATTCCCGCGGGCGTTCTCAACATGCTTGACTACGGCAAGGAAAAATTCGCCGTGTGCGAAGCGGGCGGAAAGACCGCTTACGTGCTGTGCGAAGGCGCTGTTGCGGACGGGGCAAAACTCGTGCCGGACGTTGAAAAACTTTCCGTAATAGAAGCGGCGCACAATATCAGAATTATCTAACTCATTATTTTTTCCGGTTTGCATTTCCGGAGAGAACCTCCTTATTACTATCTGAAAAGCGGGGAAGTATTTCCCCGCTTTTCGGTTTTTTATTTACAATATGTGCGGCGGGTGGTATAATAGTTTCGTAAATTTTAATTCGGGCGTTGAAAAAACAGGATAAATTTATAGTGTAAGGGTCAATAAAAAATAAATATCACCCCGCCCGAAAGCGTTTTCGGGCGGGGTTTTGTATGTGTAATATTTAAGGATTTGTTAAAGATTTATACCTGTGAAAGCGGTATAATAATTTCAGGAGAAAAAATATGAAATACAGTTGTCTTATAGTCGACGACGAAAAAATACTTGCGGACAGCACTGCGGAGTACTTCAATC
>CAOMHR010000045.1 GCA_948482865.1 Christensenellaceae bacterium | reverse complement strand
TGATAGCCGCCTTCTACGGTTGAAATGTTGTTTACGAATGAAAACAGGCTTTCCGTGTCGTCGCGCGTATGGCAGAGCGCGAACTCGATTTTAATCTTGCCCGCGGGCGCGCCTTTTAAATGAATGTCCTTTACCGTGGAGCAGTAGAGCGGGATATTGTACAGCGGCACCCTGTCGCCGTTCAGATACTGCACGAAGTCGATAAGCCCGCCGTCAAACCTGAAACTTACGGGCGGTCTGGGCGGAAGAAGTTCTTTCACGGGTTCGCCCGCTTCGTCGCCGTCTTCGCTCTCTTCGGGTTCGGCAATGCTGTATAAATCGCGCTCGTCGATTAAATTTATTTTAAGTCCCTTGTTTAAAAATGCAAGTTCTTTAAGACGTTTTGAAACTATGTCGTAGCTCCAGTCCACCGTTTCAAACACTTCTTTATCGGGCATAAATCTTACGAAAGTACCCTTCTTTTCAGTATACTCGCCCGTATTCACAAGCGGACCTACGGGCACGCCGCAAAGCCATTTGCCGCGCTCGTCGTCATACGCGCTTTTAAAGCTCATTTTATAAACGGTATCGCGGTAAACTTCTACGTTCAGCCAGGCGGAAAGCGCATTTGTAACGGAAGCGCCGACGCCGTGCAGTCCGCCCGAAAAGGCGTAATTTGCCGTATCGAACTTGCCGCCCGCATGAAGTTTTGTGAATATGACTTCGACGCCGCTCATTTTCGCTTTCGCGTTTTCGTCCGTGGGCATACCGCGTCCGTTGTCTTCTACCGACGCAGAGCCGTCTTTCCATAATTTTACAGTGATTTCGTCGGCGTAGCCGTTTGCAGCTTCGTCGACGGCGTTATCTACAATTTCCCAAAGAACGTGATGCAAGCCCTTTATACCGGTTGAACCGATATACATACCCGGGCGCATACGCACCGCTTCAAGCCCTTCGAGTATTTTTAAATCGTTTGCGTTATAGCTTTTATCCGCCATAAATTATCCCTTTTTTCGGTTAGTTTTTGCCAAACCGAAAGGTTTGTACACCTTTGCAAATTTTTTTCCAAATAATATTCTACCATATTTAACAAAAAATGTCAAATGTATACTTTCCGTAAAATTGCCCGTCTTTTTGCCGCCTGCACACCGGTCTTAGCCATTAAAACGGCGGTGTTAAAAGTAAAAGCCGCGCGGCTTTTCGCCGCGCGGCTTAAAATAATTTATTTGTTTCTTAAACGTTTTTTGCTTCTTACGACTTCGTACTGTTCGTCAAGGTCGCCCTTGTCCTTGGGTTTGATTACAAGCAACAGAACTATGCCCACAAGCGCAAGTCCCGCCACGCAAAGCAATACTACCGAAGCAACGTTGTTTTTAAGCCAGTCGCTTTCGCCCTTCAAAGCCTTTGCCTTGACGGAAGCCACAATGCCGAGATTGCAGGCGGTCTTTTCGTTGACGCGGTCGCCGCTGTCGGAAACTTCCGCCCTGATCATATAAAACGCGTTGCTGTCCTGCGGAACAAAGCTTAAAGACGTGTTGTTCCATTCGTAATCGGCAAACTTTTCGTAATCGGGGTCCGTTTCTTCCATATCTGCAACCGAAAGAATTTCGGTAAAATATCCGCGGGTTGAAGCGCTGGCAAACATACCGTCCATCTGATCCAAAAATTCAGAATATGTCATAGTTTTGCCGTTGTCCGCATAGTACGCAGCTCTGTCGAAAAGGAAGAGCCTGTACTCCGTTTTGTAGCCCGAAATACCGTTGATTTTGAAAGACGCGGAACTGTAAGTCGTTCCCACGTACGCGGTCGCCTGCATACCGGGCTTTTCTTCGAACTGAACGCCCCTGTAGCTTGCGGTAAAGTGGAACCAGGGCAGTTTTTCGGCAAGACCTTCTTCGTCCTTGTCTTCGAACATAGTCCATATTTCGCTTGCGGCGAACTCTTCCACTTCCCCGTCGTCGTTAAGGTAGTACATATTATTGCCCGCCTTGTCGGTGGCATAAATAGTAAACTGGTAATAACCGTCGCGGGTTACGTTTATTGATAAATTGTTATACGAAAGGTTGGTATTTGAAAGCTGGCTTGCACCGTAGTAATATACGCTGAACTTCATATCGGTGTAAGCCGTGCCGCTCTCTGCAAACAGGCTCTCCGCCGAAGGCAGGTAAAGATAGCTTGACGACCCCGCCGAAAGATTTGCCGCAAGTTCGTCAACCTTAGCCTGGTATTCTTCAACAATCTTCTTCCACTGTTCCTTGTCGCCGTCGTTGTACTTCGCGCCAAGCGTATCTTCGGCTACCGCAATAAAGTTTGTGTCCTTTATTTCAAGTTTGTAGTCGTCCGCAAGATACCAGTCAAGGTATACGTAGTCGGTTTCGGAATTGGAAGTTATATCGGTAAGGGTAAAGTAAACTTTTACCGCCATATCCGCTTTCAGGTGTTCGTCCGCAAACACGGTGTTTGCAATCTCGTCCGCGGGATAGTACTTGTCCTTATCGGGTTCGAGATAATAGCTGTCCGTGGAAGTAATTTCCTTGAACAGTTCCCTGTCGTTGTAGTCCGTATCGGTCGATTTGTACTGGTCGTAAGTTAAAACGTAATAATTTACGGTTGCCCTGGGCGAAGTACGCAGAACGTCTATTACCGCGTAATCGACGTCGATATTTTCGCCGAGAGTGAAGAAGTTGAGCTGTTCTTCAAGGCAAAGCACGGGGGGACGGTTGTCCTTTACTGTACCGCCGTAATAGTAGTCGTCGGTGGAATTGTAGGAAGTGTCGTTTAATCTGAACTCCTGTCCGTTGAGCGAGTACAGAACCATTTTAGCCGCTTCCCTGTCTTCCTTCTTGTCGCCGTCGAATTCAGCGCTGAAAGTAAGGGGGTACACGGGCGAAGTCGAAGAAGTAGAAGCCTTGGCGTAATTGCCGCCCACGTTTACAAATTCGCCTGTAACGTAGTTTTCCGCTTCGCTGCCGTTGCCGACGTAAACGTCGTAACCGCCAGTAAAGTCTTTTTTATATTTTCCGGTGAACTTTATAGTAATATGGTCTATATCCATAACGCCCGCCTTGTCGGCGTCAAGCTCGGCGTCTTCTTCCGAAGTAATCATTGCGTAAACTTTGCCGGCGTCCGCATGGGGATAAAATACGACGTAGTTGCGCGTTTTGGAATCCTTGGTTTTGTTGTACTGCTGCGACTCGAACCTTACAACAAATTTTTCGAACGCCGTGTTTTTAAAGCCCAGTTCCATATTGAAAAAGCCTTCGTACACATCGCCGTAAACCGTTTCGGTCTTGCCGTCTTCCCCTTCGACGGGAACTTCTTCGCTTTCGCGGGCAAACCAGTTATAGGCGAGATTTCTCCTGTAAGACACAGCGTCGTCATCGTACGCGAACGCAAACATAGAATAGTAAACGTACTCGTCTTCCCCTTCTTTATAATCGGGGTTTTTCTGCCTGTCCGCAAGGACGGTCGCCTCGCCCGAAGACGTGAAAACGTTGGTGCCGCTGACGGTAACGCTTCCCGAAGCCTTTGCGCTTATAAAAATACCGAACGCCGCCGAAAGGCAGATTATCAACGCCGCCAAAAGCGCGATTATTGAAATTTTGCTTGTTTTACCGGTCATAATTTTTCTCCGACGGGCGCAAAAAATTAGCCCGCCACATAATATTTCCATATAATAAACTGCCGCAAACTGTAAAAATTTGCAACGGTTCACCTGTCATTTTACTATATCGCACAGCCGTTGTCAAACGGTTTTGTTTTGCTTTTACTTAATATTTACGTCGAACTTGTTCCAGGGCGAGCTTTCAACGGGCGGTTCAGCCATAAAACACAGCCTTTCGCCTGTGGTCGGATGGGTGAATTTAAGGCAGTACGCCCATAGCGCAAGTTTGCCCTTAACCGCCTTTTCGCCGCCGTAGCGCATATCGCCGTAGACGGGCGCGTTTATCGCCGCGGTCTGCACGCGTATCTGGTGGGTTCTGCCCGTGTGCAGATTTATCTCCGCAAGGCTCAGCCCTTCCGCTTCCTGTCTTATCTCATAGTCCAGAGAAGCAAGTTTTGCGCCTTCTTCCGTGCGGGTGCAGACGTAAACGGTGTTGTTTACCGAGTTTTTTCTGAGATAATTTTCAAGGTTAGCCTTCTTTTTGGACAGAATCCCGCACAGCACGGCGAGATAGCGTTTTTCAAAACCGCCTTCCTTCATCGCCGCCGAAAGCCTTGCCGCCGCCTTTGAAGTTTTTGCAAACACCATTACGCCGCCCGTAGGTCTGTCCAGCCTGTGGACAAGCCCGACGAAGACGTTGCCCGGCTTCTCATAAGTGTTTTTTATATATCTTTTTACGCAGTCCAAAAGATTGTCGTCTCCGCTTTCGTCCGGACAGCACGCTATGTTCTGCGGCTTTAATACCACTATTATATGGTTGTCTTCGTGTAAAATTATAAGCTCGTTATCCTGCATAATCTTCTCCGGTAAATAATCCGCTCGCGCCGCAAGGCAACGCGATTCCGTCGTCGGTGGGAATGCCCACTTCGTACGCTTCTATCTTACCCTTAAAATCCTTTAAGGTTATGGTTAAAATATTTTTTAACACGGCGGGCTGCAAACCCGTAGTGTAACTGTTTATAAGGAAGAACAGCGGCTTTTCCGTCAGCAGTTGCGCGCAGTTTTTAACGAAGTCGAAAAGGCACTCTTCTATCTTCCACATTTCGCCGTTCGGGCCCCTGCCGTAGCTGGGCGGGTCCATAATTATCGCGTCGTACCTGTTTCCGCGGCGGATTTCTCGCGCCACGAATTTCATACAGTCGTCGACAATGTATCTTATACCGCTGTCCACGCCCGAAAGCCTTGCGTTTTCGCCCGCGCGCTCCACCATGCCTTTGGCTGCGTCAACGTGGGTCACAAACGCCCCTTCCTTTGCGCACGCGACGGAAGCCCCGCCCGTGTACGCAAACAGATTTAACACCTTTACTTCGCGCCCGTCCGCTTTCGCCTTGCTTATCAATGAACGCATAGCGTCCCAGTTCACCGCCTGTTCGGGGAAAAGTCCGGTATGTTTGAAGCCCATAGGTTTGACTTTAAAAGTCAGATCCCCGTAAGACACCGTCCACTCCTGCGGAAAGTTTTTTCTCACTTCCCAGTTGCCGCCGCCCTTTTCGCTGCGGCGGTAAACGGCATGAATGCCTTCCGTGCCGTAAAGGTCGCCGCCCTTCCATATGACCTGCGGGTCGGGGCGCAAAAGCACAACGTCCTTCCACCTTTCCAGCTTCATTCCGCCGCCCGTAGATATTATTCGGTAATCCTGCCATCCGTCAGCCGTTTTCATAAGAAAAATTATAACCTAACCGCAAAAAATTGTAAAGCGTTTTTTCTGCCGCCGCGCACTGAAACGCGCCCTTTCGATTACGGCGCAAAACTAACGGCGCCCGCGCAAATTTGCGCGGGCGCCTTCCACATAACGTGACAGTATTATTTGGAATACACTTCAAGCACGTTGTAAAGGGTTGAGTAGTACGCCCCCAGATACGCACGCGCCACGTCGTCGGCTTTATAAAGCTCCATACGCTCTTCCCTGTCTTCAATCGCAAAATAAAAGTCGCGCACTATAATGTACCTGTCGGTATAGGGCAGACTGTAATCCACTATGTAGCCCGAACTTTCATCCCCGCCGTCGTCACCGCCGTCGGGCAAAGGCTCGTTCAGGCTCATATTGTAAATAAGATTGTCCGCCAGAACAGAGCTTTGGTATTCGATTTCGCCGTCGAGTTCGGCGCGCTTTTCCGCAAGAAGAGTAGATTCCAGCATACCGTTAGTCATAACTATATTTTTAAAGGTAGCGTATTCCCTGTCGGCTGTGCGGCGCAGCGCGTTCTTTTTCTGTTGCGCGGTACGCAGCATTTTCATCTGTACGGCGCTGAGCGCTTTCAACTCTTCGGGCGTGAGAGTAATTATATCAAATTCCAATTCCCACCTCCGCCGTCAAAGTAAGGCTTTTCAGCGGCTCGCGCCCCGAAATTTTAACGGTGAATTTTTTTCCGCGCAAACGCGGTTTTACCGCCCCGTTAACTCCGGCAAAGACGCGCGCAAACTGCCCGTTGTCTATTTCAACGCTGCAATTTTCACTGTCGGCGTACAACAGTGTAACCGTCTTGTTCGCTCCCGTCCCGAAGTCGATACCGTCCGCGACAACCGAAAATTCCCCGCCGCTTTCAAGGGTATAAACGCCTTCTTCGCCGTAGATATAAAGTTTGTCCGAAACGCACATAGCGTCCGCCTTAACGTCTATAAGGTAACTTTCGCCGTTCTGTTCAATGCACAAAACAGCCTTGCCGAAACCTGTCGTTTTACAGCTTAAATAATATGCGCCGGCATAGCTTTCGGCGAAATAGCATTCTTCAAGCAGGCTTTCGAACCTGTGCGTAAATTTTGTGACAAACTCGCCGTCAAACACGCATACGCCCGTCTTAGTGCAAAAATACAGCTTGCCGCCCACCACCTTGGCGGTCGACGGTATAATTTCGTCCGTGTCGGTGTCGGTCAGTTTTACCGAAAAATTTTCGGGCGAGCCGTACATAGCCAGAAGCGAAAGACCGAACTTTCTGACTGCGACCAGATTTTCGCCGAACTCCATTATGCCCGTAATTTCGCCGCGGTCAAGCCCCAGATAAATACTGCCGCCGCCGTTGAGCTCCTGCGTCCAGTCTTCCACGCCGCACTTAGACCAGCAAACGCGCAGCCCGTCCTGCGTAACGCCGAACAGCCTGCCGCAGTGCATAACGCCCGAAACAATGTTTTCACCCAACTCCACCCCGCCGAAGCCTTCAGCCGTCAGCATTGTGGCGCTCCTGCCCATAACCAGCGCGGCGTAAGGTTTGCCGTCCTTTAAAACGTCCAGCACAAACAGATTCTCCGACACCTGATTTTCAAGCAACGGCACAAAACCAAGCCCGTCGCCCGAAAAATACGTTACGCCGTCCGCAAACAGCAGATAAAGTTTCGTCCCCTTGCTGTAAGCGGCTTTTTTTATACCGCGCCTGCCTTCGCCCCTGTACGCCGCCGAAAGCGCGGGCAAAACTCTGCCGCCGCTCACGCGGCAACTCACGGGCAGAAGAGAAAGGTCCGCAAGTTTAACGGTTTTTTCAGTCATACCCATCTCCTTGGCGGAATATATCCGCCCGCCGCGAGATTTTTTCTTTGCACGCTTTCAATCTCCTGCCTGTACTTTTTTTCCCACTTTTCCGCCGCCTGCACTTCGCCGTTAATAAGGCAGTACTCCGCCGCCGCGCCGCAGGCAAACAGATAACCGCCAACCGCGCAGTTGTATTCGCTTTCGCCGTCTACGTCCTTGACTGGCGGCGCATAATCGTACTCTACCGAAATGCGTTCCGCGTCCGCTTTCAGATATGCGGGATACACCTTATACGCTATTTCCGTCCCGTCCTCAGAGACAGACGTAATTCTTACCGGCGTATGGTCGAACAGCGCAAAGGGAAACTCGCCGTCGTAACTGCGCAGGGTCTGCGACGCGCAAAGGGGGATATAGCTGCGCGCCACTTCGTCTTCGACCGCGTTAAAGCAATGAACCAGAGTGTTTACCGTATCCCTTTCTTCCGCGTCCAGCGCTACGCCTTCGGCAAGTTTTTCCGCCGCGGTATTGCGGCCGAGTATTTTAAGTGCGGTAACAACAATGTCTTTAACTTTCATTCATACTCCTTTCCACCCGCCCGCCCCGTCTCAACGTTATTCGCCGTCCGCGGGGTGCACGTTGTAGAGCATTGCCTGACCGCAGGGTTTTCTGCAAATCAGTTCCGCATACTTGACAAGGGTTGCCGAATATGCCGCCTTGCCCGACATCTGTTTTAAAATTTTGCCGTCTTCGTCTTCAATCCACTCCCAGTCGCAAAGCTGGTACAGCGCGAAGTCGTCCGTGTTCAGAAACAGAATTCTGTCGTCGGGGCAGAATTTGTCCGCATATACGGGGACGTCGTTCACGGTTACCGTGCCGTAGCCCGCGCGCGCGTCAATCGTATTAACCACGCGTCTGTTCGCGTCCAGCAAAGAAGCAATGAGCTTGCGCGTTTTATAAGAGCAGAGAATAAAGTTTATTTTGCTGTTATGTCTCTCTTCCATATAATCAAGAACGTCGCTGAGCGCGCTCTCCGTAAGTTTGTTTTTGCAGTCCGCTTTATAGGGCGCGAAATACGCGTCTTCGCTCTTGTCGTATCCGTAGACCGATTCGCCGTCGAATATAGCGGCAAGCCCCGTAAGTTCGCGGTCTTTAGAGCCGTGTACGTACATACTTCCGCCGTCAAGGGAAGAAGATATCGGGGTTGCGAACGTTACAGTAGATTTCGCCTTGTCCACCGCGCTTATCATAACGCCCTTTGCGGGGTCGGGAATAACTCCGAGCGGGCTTGTGCAGTCGACCATCATTCCCACAAAGTAATCTTTTACTTCGTCGACTTCCACTTCGGTATTAGAATTTTTATGTACTATGCCGCACAGCTTGCCCGAACCGTCGCCCAGCAACATACGCTGGAAACTTGACTTTGCCGAAAGCACAAGCCCTTCCATTTCCGCGTTCAGAAGGTTTACGAACGCGCCCGTGCTTTCCCTTGAAGCGCGTATGGCTTTGTCGCTTATTTCGATTGTGCCGTACAAATTTTTAAGGGGCATAGAAATTGTAGCGTACCTGTTTTTGAAAGGCGCGGGCAAATCGTCGTCTTCTTCGCCCGAAACTATACCGCCCGCATAGCCGCGGAGTACTGTGAGTTTTACGTCCTTACCCGTGACGTTTGCCGAGTTTTTTTCTATCGCCGAGAAAAAGGGCGATACGTTGTCGTTCAACTGAGCCGTAACGGCTTCAAGATAGTAGTCTTTTAACGCCGCGTCGGCGTTCTGTAATGTAATCAATTCATATTCTCCTTGTTATTTTTTAAGAAATTCCTGCGCCAGTCTGCCCGCTTCCTTTACGGATTTGGGCGCAACGCGCGGGGCGGCGACTCCGCCGCCGCCCCACAGCAACGGCACGCTTTTTGGCGTGGAAACGCTTCTCAGATAGTCCGCTATCACCGCGTCCTTAACGCGGTCGTTTTCAAGCGCCGCGCTTAAAAGTTGTTCTTCGTCCATACGGGAGGACTCTTTCCCTTCCACGTCTGAAAGAGATTGGGTCTTGTTCCCTTTCTCCAACTCGCTGAGCCGCTGACTGCGTCGGGTGAATTCGGCTTGCAGGTCGGAGTAAGCCTTCATAAGGGTCTCAACGTCTTTGAATTTACCGAGTACTGCCGCGGCATTTTCCTGTTCCGCCCCTGCGGTGTCCGCCGTACCCAGTTCAGTTTGCGTAAGATTGTCCATATCCGGTCTCCTTTATGTCGTTAATTATTTTTAAGCGCCTTGCGCCGCCTGTCCTATTGGTTTTCATTACCGTTCTTCTCCTTGTTAAGTTTTTGTCTGTGCATATCGATATGTGCGCATATCCTGCTTTCGACTTCGGCGGAAAGTTTTTCCGTAAGCAAAAACGCGGTGTGTTCGGCGATATGTACTGCGTGTCCGTCATACTCCTTTACTTCTGCGTTTCCGCTCTTCATTACAAGATTTTCGTCGCCCGCTCTCGCGCGGTTCAGCGCGCCCAAATCCCTTTCGCCCGCAATGCCTTTATAGCCAAGAAGTTCGAGTATCTTATTCTTGGTGCCGACGGCAATGTTTCCGTTTTCGTCGTAAAAAAGTCCCCTGTCCAGCATTTCGTAAATCACAGTACGCCTTTGCGCGGGGGTAAGATTGGCTTCGCTGTCCGCTTCGAGAACAACGTCGTCGGAAGATATATCGCTGCCTTTGAAGTAATACAAATTCAACGCGTTGTTTTCGCCCGCGAATTTCAACAGGCGCACGTCCGAAGCAAACTGTCGGTAAAGGCGCAAAACGTGCTTGCCTATTGCTTTAACCGCCCGCTTTATCTGCTGGTATGCGCTTTCAAGTTTTTCTTCGTCCTGCTCGATAATAAGTTGCAGCCCCGTCGCCGACGTCACGCCCGAAAAACTGTCCGCGTTCTGCGTAAGCTCGCCCGTACCGGAAATTTTCGCAAATTCGTCCAAAAGGTTTTTTTCTTCTTCCGCAAAACCCGACGGAATAGTCCCGAACGTAAGCATCTCGGGCGGCTTCCCGCCCTGGCGGTAAACTATTACCTTGCCGGGCGTCAGCCCGTCTTCGCAGAGTTCGTCCACGTCTACGGAGCCGTCTTCTACCGCCACCGTACCCATCGAAATCCTGTTTAAAAATTCGTGCTTGCGGTTTTTTACCGCGTTGTAAGCGCGCTGCAACGGAATGAGCCTGTCCACAATGCTCGCGCCGAAAAAACTGCCCGCAAGCTGGACGGAAGTCTGTTTTACGAACGGATACTCCCTTGCGCCGTTTTCGCCGTTCACGTAAGGCAGTATTCCGTCGTAAAGCAGCTTGCTGCCCGCGACAACCGTAAGCCTGCCTTCCGGCATATCTTCGGTGGGTTTTTCGTACCGCTCTATAACAAGCTCGTAACCGCGGCGGACCGCCTTCGACTCGGGTTCAACCTGCTTTGCGTGCGCAGAC